>JBDSRC010000192.1:0-10144 GCA_039929505.1 Gemmatimonadaceae bacterium | reverse complement strand
CGTCGAGGCAGATGTCGCCCTCGTGACGAACCCCGGGGATCAGCTCGTTGAGCCGGTTGATCGAGCGGAGAAAAGTGCTCTTGCCGCAGCCCGAGGGTCCGATGAGAGCCGTGATCGAGCGCGCCGGGATTTTGAGGCTGATTTTCTTGAGCGCCTGCTTTTTCCCGTACCAGAACGAGAAAGCGGTGGCTTCCAGCGTTCCGAGCGCGTCGGCTGCCGGCGGTTTCGAAATGGTGATCGGCGCGGCGGTCATCCGAATCGGCCAGTGATGTAGGCCTCGGTTCGGGGGTCCTGAGGCGCGGTGAATAGCGCCTTCGTGGGTGCAGTTTCCACGAGCTCGCCGGCGAGGAGAAAAGCCGTTCGGTCCGACACGCGCGCCGCTTGTTGCATGTTGTGAGTGACGATCACTACCGTGACAGCATCGCGCAAGTGATACACAAGCTCCTCTACGATCTGCGTGCTGAGTGGATCGAGCGACGCGGTCGGCTCGTCGAGCAGCAGCACGCGTGGGCTCGTTGCCAGAGCGCGGGCAATGCACAGTCGTTGCTGCTGGCCACCGGAGAGCGCCATCGCGCTCTCGTCCAGACGGTCCTTGACCTCGTCCCACAAACCGGATCTCTGCAGCGCGCCCTCGGTCAGCTCGCTCATCTCCGCGTGGGAAAGTTTGCGCTGGGCACTTCCCGTAAGTCCGGCGGTGACGTTCTTCCTGATGGACAGGGTCGGGAAGGGAGTTGGCCGCTGAAAGACCATTCCGACGTTTCGTCTGACGGCCGTCGGATTTACGTCGCTGCCGTAAATCGGATGTCCGAACAGATCGACAGATCCTTCCACTCGCGCGATCGCAATCGTCTCGTGCATTCGATTCAGGCAGCGGAGCAGGGTCGACTTGCCGCATCCGGACGGGCCGATAATCGCCGTCACCTCGTTGGCGTAGAACGGCATGGACACGCCCTTCACCGCCGGGGTCTGGCCGAAGAATGCCGAAAGACCTCGCGTCACCAGCGCAACCTCCGCCGATGGCGGCGCGGCCGAGACGGGAGCTTCCCGCAGCGTGGCCTCAGTCAACCGGCCCCCCAAATCGCGCCCGCGTCACGGCGCGTGCAATAATGCTGATTATCAGCACCATGCCGATCAGGACCAGCGCGCCTGCCCAGGCCAGCGAATGCCATTCGGCGTAGGGACTGATGGCGTAAGTGAAGATCTGAAGGGGAAGCGCGGCGATGGGCTCACCGATCTTGGTCGACCAGAACTGATTTCCAAACGCGGTGAAAAGGAGCGGCGCGGTCTCGCCGGCTATCCTGGCTATCGCGACTAGCGCACCTGTCACGATGCCGGCGAGAGCTGTGCGCAGCACGATCGAGATCGAGGTCCGCCAGCGTGGATACCCGAGGGCGAGCGCCGCCTCGCGCAGAGAATTCGGGACCACGCTCAGCATCTCCTCCGTCGTCCGCGTCACGAGCGGAATCATCATCGCGCCGAGCGCGATTCCTCCGGCGAGCGCGGAGAAATGCCCGATCGGGCGAACGAGAAACTCCCACGCAAAAATTCCGAGGACGATGGATGGGAGACCGTTCAGAACATCCGATAGGAATCGCACCGCGTTTGCGAAGCGCGTGCCCTTGTTCTCGAGTAGAAAGAGTCCGCCGCCGATTCCGAGGGGGAGGCCGACGGCGCAAGCGATTCCGATGAGGATCAGCGTGCCCACGATAGCATTCGCCATTCCACCGCCAGGCTCACCGACCGGCTGGGGCATGTTCGTGAAAAAGTCGAGCGAGATGGACGATGCGCCTTTTTTCAGCAGATGGAACAGAATGAGCAGCAGCGGCAGCGTGGCGAGCACTGCGGCGAGGTAAGTCAGCGAGATCATGACGCCACTGGTCACGTGCCGCCGGCGATTCAAGCTCATGCCCGGCCTCCCCGACCGACCTGCCATACCAGCCACCGCGCGATGCCGTTGACGATCAGCGTGATCGCGAACAGCATTGCACCGACCGCCATCAACGCGGAAAGGTGCAGGTCGTCGGTTGCCTCGCTGAACTCGTTGGCGATGAGGGATGCCATCGTGTAGCCGGGAGCGAACAGGGACGCAGAGATCTCCGGCCGGTTTCCGATCAGCATCGTGACCGCCATCGTCTCGCCCAGTGCCCGCCCAAGCCCGAGGATTATCCCCCCGACGATTCCCGACCTGGCGAATGGAATGACGGCGTCTCTGATCATTTCCCAGCGCGTCGCGCCGAGAGCGAGCGCCGCTTCGCGCTGAGACCGCGGCACGGCGAGGAGAACTTCGCGCGATACGGCGGAGATGTATGGCAGCGCCATGATCGCGAGAATCACTCCGGCCGCCAGCATGCTCGGCCCGTACGCCGGGCCCGAAAAGAAGGGTGTCGCGCCAAGGTGGAGATCGTCGCGCAGGAAGGGCATCACGTTCTCGCGCATGATCGGCAAAAGCACGAAGATTCCCCACAGTCCGTAAACGACGCTCGGAATCGCGGCGAGGAGATCCACCAGAAATGCAACCGGCTGCCGGAGCCAGCGGGGGGCGAACTCGGAAAGAAACACGGCAACGCCGATTGCCAGCGGCGTTGCGATAATCAGCGCGACCGCCGAAGATACGACCGTCCCGTAGATGGCGGGCGCCGCGCCGAACTTGTGCGCGCCGACGTCCCAGACGCTCGACGTGACGAGCGAGATTCCAATCTCGGTGATGGCCGGCCAGGCAGCGATGCCAAGTGCGACCGCGATCAGCACGACGAGCAGCGGTACCGCCATCGCGCAGAGCGTGATGGCGACCCTGTACACGCGATCGCCGATGGCCGAAGTGCCCATGTTCACACGCCGCCGGTCCTTCGCGCGCCACGGCATCCAACCTCGCTCGGAGGGTGCACTTTCCTCCCGCGTCACGAAGGTCACACGTGACGCGGGCTGTACTGCCGGCTCGGTCATCTGGTGGGCGCGACAGCGATCGTCGCTATCCTTGCCTTGAGATTGGCGGCCATGCTCTCGGGGATCGGCGCGTAGTCGAGCGGCGCCGCCTGAGCCTCGCCCTCAGTCAAAGCCCAGTTGAGAAAATCAACGAGCTTGCGGCTCTTCACCGAGTCTTTCTGCTGCTGATAAACGAGTATCCACGTGAACGAGGATATCGGATACGCTCCAGCGCCGGGCGCGTTGACGATCGAGATCCGATAGTCGCTGGTGGAGGGAAGGCGACTCGCGGCTCCCGCGGCGGCGGCGGTGACTGCTTCGACCGTTGGCGTGATGAATTCACCGGCACTGTTGCGCACCGCCGCTACCGAGAGCGCGTTCTGCTTGGCGTAAGCGAGCTCCACGTATCCGATCGAGCCCGGTGTCTGCTTGATCTGTCCGGCCACGCCTTCATTTCCCTTGGCGCCGAGGCCGACGGGCCAGCGTACTTCCTTCCCCTTGCCGGGACCAGCCTTCCACGCGCTGCTCACCGACGTGAGGTAGTCGGTGAATATGTAAGTAGTCCCGCTTCCGTCGGAACGGTGAACTACGAGGAGGTCAGTTGAAGGAAGCTGGACGCCCTGGTTCAGTGTGGCGATCCGCGGATCGTTCCACTTGGTGATTTTGCCGAGAAAGATGTCGGCGATTACATCAGGTGTGAGCTTGAGACCAGAGGCGACGCCAGGCAGGTTGTAGGTGATCGCATCGGCCCCGAGCACGGTCGGGATGTGAAGGATCGGACCGCCCTTCGCGCGCTTCAGCTCTTCATCCGTCATTGGCCCGTCGGTCGCGCCGAAGTCTACAGTCTCCTCCGAGAGCTGACGGATTCCCCCGCCCGACCCGATCGATTGGTAGTTGATCCGGACGCCGGTCTTTGCCGCGTAGTCAGAGAACCACTTCGAGTAGAGTGGATACGGAAACGTCGCGCCCGCACCGGTCAGATCGACCGATCCACTCGATGCCTGCGATCCTTTGTTGTCCGCCGAAGTGCCCGCCTTTTCGCCGCCGCAGGCGGACATGGCAAGAAATAGTGCTGTCCCGAGGATAATCCTCACTCGCTGCTCCTCTCGCTGATTGGTTGTCTTCGATCCCAGCGTGGAGAAGCTAGAGGGGCGAGTTATCGGCTATAGGCGCATTTACGTAACGAGATTGTCACGACAAATGGGGGTCAGTAATTGGCGACGAGGTGGAGAAAGTACGTTTTCGAGGGTGAAACGACTGGCCCTCCATGTGCTGTCTGTTCCTGATAGTCGAGCGAAAGCGAGACTCGCTTGTTCAGATCCCAGATGATTCCGGCAATGATGGTATTGGAGTACGGCTCTGCGTCCTGATCAGGCTTGAACCTGTCCCAGCGCCCCACCAAGCCCAACGGCACCGCGGATGCTTTCCGAAAAAGCTGGAAGGGCCGCACCACGGTAAAGGCAGATATCAGGCGACCTGTACTGTCGGATGTAGCGCGCGGTACCGCGGTCGTGTTGTCGCCAGTCTCTGAGGCGTCTTTGCGGAAGGCGTAGTCCCCGCCCACAGTGAATCTCGGATCGCGAAGCCCGGCAAATAGTCCGAACCTGTTCCGTGGCAAGCTCGAGCCAATCGGCCCGATCTGGCCCGATCCTCCTGCCGCGAAGCGGCTCGCTACGGCCCCTTGATACGTCCACCCGGTCAACGCAAACGTCTTCAGGATGCTTTCGCCGCTACTGAAAGGGGTGAGCGTGACGCGCGCAGCGTAATCCTTGAAACGGTCAGTTTCGCGAGATGTGTAACCGGGTCCGTTGGTGACCGTTGCATAGATCTCTCCAAGCCTGTTCGGCAGCGCTATCAGCGTTCCTATTCCGCCGTCGGCCGATGAAAAGAACCCCGCCCGTTCCACTGGCGTAATCGACAGCCACCGCGGCCAGAACGCCTCCACGTGCTCTATTACCACTGTCTGCAGCAAGCCGCCGCGGATCGCTGCGTTCCAGCGGCTTCCCTTCAGAAGCTCGTACTGCAGATAGGCGTACTTCGCCCGCACCACCCAGCCACGGTAATACGCATCGCTGCCAGTGGCGGTCTGCTGGAATACATCGGCCGTGATACGAACGCTTGCGCGGTCGCCCGCCGGTAGCCGGAAGGTCAGATACGCTCGCTCCAGATCGAACCTGTTCGACGACTTCGCGGTCCCCGCATCGCCGCGATACTGAAAGTTGCCGAACAGAACTCCGGAGAAGTCCAGCTTCGGCGTCGGCGCCGCCTCTGGTTTCGATGCCGGTGCGAGCACTGGCGGGGGCGCGGGGGTCGAGGTGTCTATTGGGGCTGGTGTGCCCGTCGGAGGAGGTACATCCTGCGAGTGAAGGGACCCGGGAAGCGGCAGAAGCAGAGCAGCCAGAAGTAGCCCTTTATTCATCATGTGCGAACACCTCGAATATTGACGGTTGATAGGTTGGCGCAGTCGGTCAGATGACCTTGACTGCCAATGGCGGGGCTGGCAGCAGAACACTGATAGCCGTTCCAACTCCGGGAGTGCTGCGCGCATCGACGCTTCCGCCGTGTGCTTCGGCGAGGTGTCGAACGATCGCGAGGCCGAGACCGGTCCCTCCTGATTCGCGCGCACGTCCGCTGTCGATTCGATAAAAACGCTCAAAAATGCGCGGGAGATGTTCGGCCGGGATCCCGGTACCTGTGTCGGTAACCGTGAGCTCAACACCCTTCTCGACGCGGGTCGTCGCGACCGTAACCTTGCCGCCGGGACCGGTATGACGGATCGCGTTCTCGAGCAGGTTGCTCAGTATCTGACGCAACGCCGTCCTGTCCGCGCACAACTCTCCTGCGCGAGTCGAAATCTCGGCACTTAGAGTCACTCCTTTGGCGACCGCGTGTGATCGCACCGTATTCAGCGCTTCGAGAACGATGGATTCAGCGTCAAGCAGTTGGGGGTTCGGTATCCAGCCTCCCGATTCCATTCGCGAAAGATCGAGAAGATCGTCCACGATACGCTGCATGCGGCTCGTGCTCGCCAAAATCATGGCACTGAACTCCCGGCGTTTTTCGGCCGGCACTCCATCTTCGGCCAGAGTCTCAGTGAAGCCGGCGATCACGGTCAGTGGCGTGCGCAGCTCGTGGGAGACGTTTGCCACGAAATCGCGACGAACGGTTTCCAGTCTTCGGATCGCGGTAAGGTCGAAGAGCGCCAGCACGCCTCCGCCGTGCTCGAGGGGTCTCGCGGTGAGCAAGAGGGTGCGTTCGTTGAGCGTAATCTCATTCGGCCCGCTTGAACGTCCGCCAAGCGCCGCCGTCAACGCCTGTCGCAGCGACACTTCCCGGGGAAGCAAATCAACGGAGAAGGGAAGCGAGGCCGATATTCCGAGCAGCCGGCGAGCCGCATCGTTTGCCTGGACGACCATTCCCCCCGCATCGATTGCGACAATTCCTTCCTCGAGCGAGCCGACGACGGCGGCGAGCAAAGCCCGGTCCGTCTGCAGCGCCGTCATGCGGGCGCCGAGCTGTTCCGCAAGGCGATACAGTGCGGTGGCGAGATCACCGACTTCACCCGGGGCGGAGAGCGCAGGTCGACGGCTGAGATCGCCGTCGGCGATCTGCCGCGCGACATCGCGAAGCTCTACGATGGGTCTCGATACCGACCGCGAGAAAAGACCTGCAACAAGTGCCGAAAGTATGAGGGCAGTTCCACCCGCGAGGAGTACATCGCGCCGGGTACGCTCAAACACAGTTTCGATGGCGCGAGTCGGAAGTGACACCCGGACAAATCCCTGTGCGGCCGGAATCGCAACGTACAGCTCTTCATCCCCGGCGGAGACACTGGAACGCAGCGCCGAGCCGATCCTGGCCCGGCGCGCCATCTCGATCTCCGGCCGATCGGCGTGATTATCGAGTGCACGCAACGCATCGCCGTCGAACTCGGAGTCGCCGAGCACGGTTCCGTCCGTCGCGATGAGTGTGACGCGGTGACCGAGTGCAGCCCCGGCGAGATCAGCCAGGCTGTCGGACGCGGACGGTCGAGCCCACTGTACCGCAACCAGCCGCGCCTCACGCGCCAGTCCATCGCTGGTTTGCTCGATCACCCGGGTGTGGAGCTGGCGGTCGATGATCAGAACGACTGCGGCGATCAACACGGCGACGATGGCCAGGGCATACAGCAGAAGCCGGTGTGCGAGCTTCACGGCTTGCTTGGCTTGCCGGTTCCCAGCCGGTACCCGAACCCGCGCACCGTCTCGATCAGATCACCTGCTTCTCCCAGCTTGCCGCGAAGCCGCTGTATGTGCATGTCGACTGTGCGCGTCTGAATGTCAGGGGCAGCCTCCCAGACAACCTCGAGCAGCAGTCCGCGAGGCTGGACTCGTCCCTTTCGCTCGGCGAGAAGCGTCAACAGCTTGAACTCGATTGGCGTGAGCTCGACCTCAGCGCCATGCACCGTGACGCGATGCGCCGTGACGTCGATGCTGATCGGGCCGATGTGTTTCACGCGTCCGGGCTCACTCGGGCTCGACTTTACGCGGCGGAGAATCGCGGCCACGCGCAGGACAAGCTCATGTGGGCTAAACGGCTTGGTCAGGTAATCGTCGGCGCCGGACGTCAGTCCCTCGATACGGTCGCTTTCTTCCCGGCGTGCGGTGAGCATGAGCACCGCGATCTGCGACGTCGCCTTATCCGAGCGAAGCTGACGCATGACTTCGATTCCGGAGAGGCCCGGTAACATCAAGTCGAGCACGATCAGGGAGGGGTTGTCGCGCCGGGCGAGGGAGACGGCGTCGAGTCCGTTGGTGGCCGTCGAGACCGAGTAGCCGGACCTGGCGAGGTGATAGGCGACCAGCGCCACGATATCCGGCTCGTCATCAACGACGAGAACGCTGTCTCCGGCGACGCTCGTTTCGGTCACGCATTCAAGTTGTCGGCCTTTCGGACGGCGAGCAACACAAATTCTGTCACGATCGTGTGACGCTTTGCCGGACTCGCCCCTCGCAGGTGGGCTAGCTAGCTTTGCATTTCGCCCGCTATCAGACGTGCATCGTAAAGGAAATGAGAAGAAACCTATCCCCGGGAATTCTGGCGGTCTTGCTGTCTTGTGCTCCAGCGCAGTCGCCCGCGCCGGCCCATCCCGTTGAACTCGTCATCGCATCTACCACTGATGTGCACGGCCGCCTGATGGGTTGGGACTATTACGCAAATGCGGGTGAGCCAGCCAGAGGCCTGGCGCGCGCAGCAACGATCGTGGATTCGGTGCGTGCGGCGAATCCGGGCCGCGTGATTCTGCTCGACGCGGGAGATCTGCTTCAGGGAAATCCACTGGCCTACGTCGCCGCGCGAGTCGCGAGCAACAGAGCCAATCCGATCGTGGCCGCGATGAATGCGATGCGGTACGACGCGGCGGCGATCGGCAATCACGAGTACAACTATGGAGTACCGTACTTCGACAGCGTCGTCCAACAGGCGGCGTTCCCGTTCCTCTCGGCGAACACCTTTCGCGTCGAGCCGCGCGACATCCACGCGTACAGATCGTGGACCATCGTTGATCGGCAGGGAATCAAAGTGGGAATCGTCGGCGCGACGACGCCCGGCGTCACGCTCTGGGATGCGGAGAACATTCGGGGGCGGCTCACGTTTGGCGACATCGTGCCGGCGGTACGAACAGCGGTCGGAGAAGCTCGCGCCGCTGGGGCCGACATCATCATAGTGACGGTACACTCGGGGCTCAACGAGCCATCGAGCTACGATACCGTGTCGAGCGGAGTTCCCAGCGAGAACGTCTCCGCGCGCATCGCGGGCGAGGTAGACGGAATCGATCTGATTGTATACGGACATTCACACCGCGAGTCCCGTGGAACGACCATCGGACAGACGCTTCTCATTCAGCCAAAGAACTGGGCAACGAGCGTTGCGCTCGCGCACCTGAGGGTGTCACGAAGCGCCGGAAAGTGGGTAGTCACATCGCGCCGCGGTGAGCTGGTGCAGGCCGCCGGACGTGCGGAGAGTCCAGCCGTCGTTGCCGCGACAGAGAGCTCGCACCGCGAGACGGTCGCATACGTGACCACACCGATCGGTTCCATCGCCGAGGAGTGGAGCGCGGATTCGGCGCGACTCAAGGACACGCCGCTGATCGATTTCATTCTCGAGACCGAGCGCAAGGTCGCCGGAGCGGACCTGGCGTCCACCGCCGCGTTTTCGACGGACGTGAGATTTGCGCCGGGGCCGGTCACCATTGCTCAGGTCGCGCAGCTGTACCCGTACGAGAATACGCTTCGCTCGGTCCGCATCACCGGGGGTCAGCTCCGTGACTACCTCGAATTCAGTGCGAGGTACTGGCGCGCTCCGGCGTCGGCGACGGCTCCGCTCGTGGCAGATCCGGAAATCCCGGGCTACAACTTCGACATCGTGTCCGGTGTGGACTACGTCATAGACCCGACACGCCCGATCGGCTCGCGTATCACGCGACTCGACTTCAAGGGTGCGCCGGTCCGCGATGCTGACACCTTCACCATGGCGCTCAACAACTACCGGCAGACCGGTGGTGGTGGGTACGCAATGCTCCGGGGCGCGCCTGTCGTGTACCAGGGGGACACCGAGATCCGCCAGATCCTGATCGATGAGGTGAGGAATCGTGGCACTCTCAAAGCCTCTGACTATTTCGCGCCGAACTGGCGGATCGTGAGAGGCGCTCCCGCAAAGGCGTCTGGTACAGGCAGTGCCGCTTCAGCCGATTCGGCGCGCGCAACCCCGTTTCCGACCGGAACTCGGTTTCTCCGCGTGATCGGGACCAACGATTTTCATGGTGCGCTTGAACCGCGGCCCGACCCAGCCGGCGTACGGCGCGGTGGCGCTGCGCATGTGGCGAGGGCAGTCGACAATGCACGCCGGGAATGTGGCCGGCAATGCGAGGTCCTCCTCGTGGACGGCGGGGACATGTGGCAGGGAACCGCGGCGTCGGGCCTCATGTACGGAAGTCCGGTCGTCGAGTATTACAACAGGATGGGCTACGCCGCGGCCGCGCTGGGCAACCACGAATTCGACTGGGGAGTGGACACGCTGCGGCGGCGCATGCGGCAGGCGCGCTTCGGCATCCTCGGAGCCAACGTTCGCTACACGGATGGCCGGGATGTGGAGTGGATCCGGAACGACACCATCGTCACGCGGGGCAGAACGAGAATTGGAATCATCGGCCTCTCGACGGTGAGTACCGGAGGATTGGCACTCG
>JBDSRC010000191.1:0-6965 GCA_039929505.1 Gemmatimonadaceae bacterium | reverse complement strand
GCCCGCGCCATCGGGATCACCTTGTCGCGCATGCCGGTTCCGTGGCTGGGATCCGCGATAATCGGCAGGTGCGAGAGCCTGTGCACGATTGGTATCGCCGTCAGATCGAGCATGTTGCGCGCAGCCGAGTCGAAGCTCCGGACGCCTCGCTCGCACAGAATGACATTTCCGTTGCCTTCGGCGAGCACGTATTCGGCGCTCAGCAACAGATCGCTGATCGTGGCCGCCATTCCGCGCTTGAGCAGCACGGGTTTGTTCAGTTTCCCTACGGTTTTCAGCAGCGAGTAGTTCTGCATGTTGCGCGCGCCGATCTGGATGCAGTCCGCAACGTCCGCGACTTCGCGCGCGCCTTCCGCATCCATCGCCTCGGTGACGATCGCGAGGCCGGTCTCGTCCCTCGCGCGCGCCAGCAGCTCGAGCCCGCGCCGCCCCATTCCCTGGAACGAATATGGAGAGCTCCGCGGCTTGAATGCGCCCCCGCGCAGCGCCGTTCCGCCGGCCGCCTTGACGATCCGCGCCGCGGACATGATCTGCTCCTCGGACTCCACCGAACACGGGCCGGCGATGATGATCACCTCATCACCACCGACAGCAACGCCGGGCGCGATCGTCACGACGGTGTTTTCCGTCCGCCACTCCCGCGAGACCTGCTTGTAAGGCTGGGTGATGTGAATCACTTCCGCGACGCCGGGCAACGCCTCGAGTCGCGACGAATCGACGCGACCGTCGTTGCCGATGAGGCCGACGGCGGTGCGCTGGGCGCCCGGCATTGGCCGCCCCTCGTAACCCATCTCCGCAATGATGCTGACGACGCGGTCCACGTCCTCGCTCGACGCGCCGCGCTGCATGACCACTAGCATCTAGGCGATCACTTCAACCGTATCGTCGGCGGCGGGGAGAGGCGCTGGCGCGGGATGCGGATGGCGATGGGGCGCGTGAGTGGGCGACGGAGGACCAATCGTCTCGTCGACGGTCCTGCCGCGCATTCGGACACTGACCAGCGACGATACTCCCGGCTCCTGCATCGTCACACCATAGACCGCGTCGGCGGCCTCGGTGGTCGTGCGTGGGTTGTGAGTAATCACGATGAACTGGGTGTTGACCTTGAAGCGATTGAGCATTCTGACGAAATGTCCAATGTTCTGATCGTCGAGGGGCGCGTCTACCTCGTCGAGCAGACAGAAGGGACTCGGCTTCGTCAGGAAAATCCCGAACAGGAGCGAAAGCGCGACCAGAGCCTTTTCACCGCTCGACAGCAGGTGAAGCCGCTGGGTGCGCTTGCCCCGTGGAGAAGCATGGATCTCGATGTCGCCCTCCAGAGGGCTCGCCGAGTTCTCGAGGCGAAGATCGCATTCGCCGCCTCCGAAAAGCGTCATGAAGATGTTGCGGAAGTTCTCCCGTACCTGCACGAAGGTCTGAAGAAAAAGCTCACGCGCCGCAGTATCGATCTCACGTATAGCCTGGTGCAGGGAAGCTTTCGCCGAGTTCAGGTCGTCGCGCTGGGTTGTGAGAAACTCGAGGCGCTTCGTTTCCTCCTCGTATTCTTCGATCGCGAGCGGGTTAACTGGTCCCAATGCTTCCAGCTGCTCCCGTACGAGAGCTGCCTCCGCCAGCAGCACGTCATCCGTCATGTCGAGCTCCTCGACCCCGGCCAACAGCTCGTCGACGGGCATTCTCCACTCAGCCTCGAGCCGCTCGCGGATGGCGGCCTTTCTTCCCGACAGCTCCGTATACCGGAGCTCGGATGCGTGGAGTTCCTCGCCGAGACTCGCCGCGTGCCTCCGCATCTCAGTGAGACTCATGTCAGTGGCCGCGAGCTGCTCATCGATCTGACGCACCATCTGCTCGGCCGCGGTGAGTCTGTTCCCGGCGTCGTCCAGAGTCGCGTTTCTCGCGTCGAGATCGCTTTGCCACTGGGACAGCTGCTCGGTGAGCTGCGCGTCAGCGCTGGACAACGTCGACAACTCGAGCTGCAGCGATTCCAGGCGACCGGTCGCCGACTGAAACTCGTCACTCAGGTGACGCTGGCGGTCAGAAGCTACTTCGAGCTGCGCGAATGCCTGAGCCCGCCGAATCTGGCTGGCGGTCCGTTGCTCGCGTGCGTCGTCCTGCCGCGCCTCGGCGGCCTGCAGCGTTTCGCGCGCCTGGGCCACGACCGCATCGTGCTCGGCTATCTTCGCCTCCACTTCGAGCGAGGTCGCGGCAAGAGTCGCGATCCGCGCAATCGCGGCAGACTCGCGCTCGATGAGTCGATCGATCAGCGCTCGGGCTTCGGCCGATTCGCGTGCGGCGCGCTGGTGATACCTGGCCAGGGAAGCCGATCGCTCGGCTGCCTGGCTCGTGGCGCGGATCGCTTCGGTCGCTGCTTCCTCTCGGACGATGGCCGCGCGTTCGGCAGACGAAAGGGCAATCCTCTCTGACTCGGCGGCAGCGAGGGCGGACTGGCGTGCCGACGCGCTATTCGTCACCGACTGACCAAGCTCCGAGATTTCGGCGCGCCGGCGAAGCGGTCCCCCGCCAGACTCGGCCGCCGGAAGCCAGACGGCCCCACGAGCATCGACAAACGCCGTTCCACTCTCCATCGAAGTGACCCTGCCGAGCAGTGAGCGAACCCAGGCTCGGGCGGGCGACGAAGTCTCGACGAGACCGGCAAGATCCGCCTCGGTCGATGCATCTCCTGACGCGAGCTCAGGCGAGTCGACCGGCAACAGCAGCAGCGGACCGGGCGAAGTCGAGGAGTGCCACACGCGCACCGCTTCCGCGACGGTGCGGTCACGCACGAGGACCGCGTTGACTGTTGCTCCCAGAAATCTCTCGACCAGGCCAGCGGATGCTGAATCCGCGGTGATGAAGTCGCTGAGCGGGCCGAGAATGGCTCCGTCTCCAAAAACTCCGCGCTCCCTCAGAAGTCGCGCGGCCGCGGGCGCGAGCCCGACCCTCTCACGCTCGAGACCTTCGAGCGCATTCAGCTTGGCGGCGAGCGCCGTGTGCAGCTCCTCGGATCGCAGCAGCTCGGATCGCGCCGCCGCATCGCGCTCGCGCGCCTGCTGAAGAAGCTCGCGCGCGGTCTCCGCGGCCGCCGACGTGGAGCTTGCGCCGGCAGCGGCAATTGCGGCTGCGTCCTCGGCCGCGTCGAGCTCGCGCCGCGCACTTTCGGCGGCGTCAAAGAGCTGGAGCTGTTCGCTCTCGAGCAGCGCTCGCCTCGCGGCCAGGTCATCGCGCTCGCGCTCACTTCCTTGCTTGTCGAGCTCGGCGCGGTGCAGGCTCTCGCGCAGCTCGCGCAGCGCACGGTCACTTTGCTCGAGCCGTACACGACACTGAACCAGCCCGGACCTCACCTCCTCCTCCTCGCGCGCGTGCCGGGCGAGTGAAGCGTCGGCATCGACGAGGGCGGACTCCAGCGCCGCGAGCTCCGTGACTGCGCGCTCGAGCTCGCTATTCACGCGCCCGGCGACGGCGTCACCTTCGCGGCGCTCTTCCTCAGCGCGCTCACGCCGCGAGGTCGAGTTGCGCAGTCGTTCCTCCGCCACCGCGATCTCACCGCGAAGCGTGTGTGCGCTCTCGCGCTGTTCCGATACGAGGCGCGCCAGCTCGGTGCGGCGTGCTTCGGCTGTCGTTCGCGCGGTGAGGGCTGCATCTCGCGAAGAATCGGCGGCACGGACGGCCTCGTCAGCAGCAGGCACCTCTGCCCGCAACGAGGTCAAGCGGTCCTCGAGCCGCGACAGCTCCCCGCGCCACGCGTCCATCTCGCGCGATGCATGAGCGACTTCGAGCGTCAGGCGGCGCGCCATCAGCTCGGTGTGGCGCTCGGCGCGCTTCCGCTGGCGCGCGAGAGAGCGAACCTGGCTCTGCACTTCGGCAATCAGGTCGTCGATGCGCGAGAGATCCGCCGACGTCTCTTCCAGCCGTCGCTCGGCGCTGCGCTTCCGGTCGCGATAAAGGCCGACCCCTGCCGCTTCCTCGAACAGCTCACGCCGTTCGTCAGGCCGGTCGGACAGCAGGGCGTCGACCATCTTGGATTCAATCACAACGCCAGAGTCGGCGCCGAGTCCCGTGCCGCGCACCATGTCGTGGATATCGCGGAGACGGCAGGGAGCGTTGTTGAGGAAGTAATCGCTCTCGCCCGAACGGCTCAACCTCCGGGTTATCACCACCTCTCGGAACGGGATATCCAGAGCGCCGTCGTCGTTTTCGAAATGGAGCGAGACTTCAGCCACATTTACGGCGCGACGGGCGGAGGAGCCCTGAAAGATCACCTCTTCCATCTTCGCGCCACGGAGCGCGCGAGCTTTCTGCTCGCCGAGAACCCAGCGAACGGCGTCGGAGACGTTGGATTTGCCGCAGCCGTTTGGACCGACGATCGCCGTGACGCCCGGCTCGAACAGCATCTCCGTCTGGTCGGCGAATGACTTGAAGCCGTGAATATCTAGTTTCGTCAGACGCACTAAGGCGTTCTCCCCGTCCTGTAAACGATCGCCGGCTTGAGGCCAGCTCCTCGCAATGTTAGTAGTAGCTCCGCTGCATCCTGAGACCGCGCGAACGCGCCCGAATACAGCCTCGCGCCACCGTCCTGCTGAATGAGGGGGTACACCGACACTCCCTGTGCTGCGTACTTCCCGATCGCGGCGGTGACGGCGTCGCCGAGACCGCCCTGGCTCTCGACGCTGTCTACGAGCAGCGCCAATGGCACCCGCAGGACGCTGCCTGCCGATTCGCCGAGAACTTTTGCCGTTCTGAGTGCAAGAAGGAGTGAATCAGCCTCTGATCTCCTCGTGTAGGCGCCGGCGATCACCTTGTACCAGGTCGAACGCTCCGGACCGATGGGTATTGGAGCGACTGTGGCGGAAGGCAGCGATGCCCGGTCTTTCCTCAGCACAAAGTTAGCACCTTCGGGGGTGTTTGCTACAAGCAGCTCGACCGAGAATTCGGTCGCCGCCGCCGAGTCTGCGAGGTTGACGGGAGGACCAACGAATACAGTATCCGCGGGGCGCGCAACCGGTGGCGCGGGGACTGGCGCCACGATGCTCGCCGCCGGCGGTTGCTCGCGCGGGCGGGCGCGGATCAGCACCGCAACCGCCAGGACCAGGGCCATCACCGCCGCCGCCGCGGGAACAGGATGCACCCTGCGTCGTAACTTGTGCAGCGGAGTGACGTCGATGTCGCGGAGGAAGGGAACCTTGAGCGTTCTCGTTGGCGACTCGACGCGCGCAACGATCAGGGCTGAAGGTGCCGCCGGAATGTCGGAGTCCTTGACGACGACCGCTCCGTCGAGCTGGTCGATGAGGACTCCGAGACCGGGGGAATCGCTCCGCGCCACGAGCAGCAGCAGGCCACCTGACGACCTGAACCCTTCTCCAAGTCGTTTCCACCGCCCGCTCGCCAGTACCTCATCGTTCACGACTTCCTCGGTTCCACTGGGGGCAACGAACAGATTCTCAGTGCCGGCGACCGGTTTCGCGACCTTGTTGAACGACACTCCGTAGAGGATCGTGTCGGAGATTCCGTGCGGGTCGTCGTCGGTCAGGAGCGAAACGAGCGGAGGAAGGTCGCCGACAAGGTCGCCGACGACGACACGCCGGCGGGCGGCTTCCGCGCGCGCAATCCCGAGCGCGACGTAGGCGGCGGCGGCGGGGTCGCTGGAGGTGACTACGATTGCAGAATAGCTACCGAGTATCGGCGCGATCTGGCGACCCGCATCCTCCCAGGCTACTGGGCGTCCGCCGGCGACTTTCCCATTCAAGGGGCTCCCTCGTAAACCCAATACTCGCGGCGCGAGGCCTTGCCGATGCGCTCCGCCGCGTCACGCGTGGGGTAGGGCCCCATCACTACTCTGTAGATCGGCGAGCCCGCGGTATTGGTGGCGACGACGTGCGCGGGAATACCGTTTACGGCAATTGAAGTAGAAAGCTCGCGCGCTTTTACCTCGCTGAGCAGCGCCGCGAACGACACGGTGAACTCACTGCCCTCGGAGCTGGCCGCTCGCGACCGCGCTGCCGAGTCCCGAGGAGCGGCGCGGTTCGAGCTATCGCTTGCGGAAGGCGTGGAGCTGGCGGCGAGCGAATCCTCGAACGTGCTGTCGTTTGCGAATGTCACCGGATCGTCGATGCCGCGTGCTCGGGGACGAAACCCATCCCAGGCAAAGAAATACCAGAAATCCCGGGCGCCGCCGGCGACGGTCGTCTTGACCTCGAGGCTCTCGGGATCGACGAACGTCACATCCTTCGCGCCCAGCAGGACCAGATTTCCGTCAGGTGTGAGGGCGGGCAGGTCTGCTTCCCACCTCGTTGCGACCGCGCCGACCAGCCTGTTCGTTCCGATCGCGATCACCCAGGCCGAGTCCTGGGAGGGGATTCGCGCCAGCAGATACCTGCCGAGCGCATCCATGCGGAAATCGCTCGGCGGAGCCGGGAGGGGGATGCGTACGGTCACCTGCTCGGAGTATCGATCGACGACGGCGATCTCCTTCTGGTCGGCGACCGCGACGTACAGCCGGTCGCCACTGGGCGTCGGCGCGAGGGCCACGACTCCGCCCGCAAACTTTATCGCACCGACGGGCGAAAAGTCTCGAGCTTTTACACCGACAAGTCCGCTGTCGACGGTGAAGTAGACTCTGTCACCAACCTGGGTGCTGATGCCGCGGCCGCTCAGCGGCAGCACGGTGCTGTCGTCCACCGTTTCGTCAGGGGGTCGCAGCTTCCACAGAATCGTCTGCGCGCCCTTGTTAGCGGCGACGATCAGGTCGCCGTTAGGCTGGGCGAACACCCCGCGGGCAGGAACCGAGGGCTGGAAATTCCAGTCGGCGGCGACCGGGTTGAGGCGGGTGATTCCGCCCTTGGCTGTGACGCCGAAGATGTCGGTGCCGTTCGACGAGGACAGCGAGGTGAGCTTGACGCGTGTCGCCGTCCTGACATCGGTCTCGCGCAGATCGATTCGGCCCGGTAGCCCCTTCGCATCGACGAAGGCAA
>JBDSRC010000190.1:0-7157 GCA_039929505.1 Gemmatimonadaceae bacterium | reverse complement strand
CGGTCGGTAAATGCGATCTATCGCAACCGGGCAGACATGTTCTCTGTGGCCGGGCGCCAGGAGCTCGGCGGATTCTGGGAGAAGCTGATTCAACCGCAGATGTTCACGATTCTCTCGATGCGCTACGGCGGAACGGAATCCGTCAACGACTCTCCGCTCGCATCGGAGAAGATTGCCAACGGGCAGTGCATCTTCTTCACGAGATCCGCCTACGACAGCATCGGCGGGCACGCGAGCGTGAAGACGGTTGTCGCAGAAGACCTGATGCTCGCCCAGACAGTCTTTGCGCGCGGCAAGAAGCTGGTGCTGATGCTCGGGGTGGATCAGCTGTCGACGCGGATGTACACATCGCTTCAGGGCCTGATCGATGGGTGGAGGAAGAACGTGTTCGCGGCCGGACTCGACTCGATGCCGTTCGGGCGGTTAGGCCGGATGGTTTTTCCATTGGCGCTGCTGACACCGCCGCTGATGCAGCTCCTGCCTGTGATCGTACTGATGCTGGCGGCGTTTGGTCTGGTGTCGGGTGGAGTGCTGCTCTGGGCTGTCATCGCCGTTACAGCCACTCTGCTCTGGTGGGTAGTTGTTTACGCGCAGGTCGGGGAGTCGCCGTTGTACGCGCTCCTCTATCCGCTTGGCGCGGCGGTGCTGCTCTACATTTTCGCGACTGCCATCATCCGCGGAAGGCGGGTCACGTGGAAGGGACGGACGTACCGTTCGGCGGTACCTGAGCCTTGATACCCGCAATTGCAACTGAATGCGCGAATGCTTTCGCCCTGACTGGCCAACAATCGATGCAAGGGATGTCGGGCTTTGTTGATACGCTGGTCGGGTGCCGACACTCGAGTGCTCGACCCGGCTTCTTGCCGGAGCCACCGGCATGGGTGGCCTGGCCGGAATAGCTCGAGAGCTTGGCTTTCACGCGCTACCGCAGCCACTCGACCACAAGGCTCGCGCCGCTCTCGGACTCCCCCCGACAGTTCACGCCGCTCATGTCGCGCGGGGGGCGGGCGCGCTCCGCGCTCTTCTCCTCGAGCTACCCGCGCAGGGCGACAGTCGCGCGATCCTCACAGCCGTTGCGGCCGGTCTAGCTCGGCAGACGGCCCAATTAATCTGGATCGTCGTCGCCACCGACGGAGAGGTCGTCTCGATAGTCTGCTGGTCGGTCGGGCGCGCGGGGCCGCGAGTTGCATCTCTGGTATGCAAGCGGGAGCGGCTGTTCACGAGTGACGCGGAGACACTCTGTTCTCTGGCAGCCGCACTCAACGAATCAGATCTGCTCACCTACGCGCGCTGGCTCGATATTCTGGGTCGAGAATCCATCACGCGAAGATTCTTCCGCACCCTCGACGAAACCGTCTCGCTCCTCGCCGATTCCATCGGCGGACACATCGACGCAAGGGAGCGCCGGGAGCTGGCGTTGATCTACATGTCGCGGCTCATTTTTCTGTCGTTCCTCGAGACCAAGGGATGGCTCGACGGCGACTTTGGATTTCTCGCGAACGGCTACGGTCGTTGCATGGAAGCTGGGGGTCGGTACCAGGGCCGAGTGCTCGAGCCGCTCTTCTTCGGCACACTCAATACTGCGGTCAGGTCGCGCGCCGTCCGGGCAAAGCGGTT
Organism: Gemmatimonadaceae bacterium; assembly: GCA_039929505.1. GTDB lineage: Bacteria > Gemmatimonadota > Gemmatimonadetes > Gemmatimonadales > Gemmatimonadaceae > UBA4720. Next base: position 5,540 of record JBDSRC010000190.1, on the reverse strand, counting down.
CGGACGAATTCCGTTCCTCAATGGTGGGCTGTTCGCGCGCTCCTCTCTCGAGAAAAGGGCGAGACGCCTTTCATTCAGCGACGAGGCTTTTGGTATTGCGTTTGGCTCTCTATTATCGCGCTACCGTTTCAGCGGGCGCGAGGACTCCGTCACCTGGTCCGACGCCTCGATAGATCCGGAGATTCTGGGCAAGGCTTTCGAGGCCCTGATGGGCGTGGAGGCCCGAAAAGGAAGCGGCGCGTTCTACACGCCACAGGACCTCGTCGAGCACGTGACGGAAGAAATCCTCATTGCGGTAGCTGCCGACAGCTTTGACCTCGAGGATCTTCGCGCGCTGCGGGTTCTCGACCCGGCCTGCGGCTCCGGGGCTTTCCTGGTGCACGTGCTGGAACGGCTAGCTGCAATGCGCAGAGATCGTGGTGAACCGGGATCCATAGCCGACCTGCGGCGGAGGGTCCTTGCCTCGTCAATCTTCGGCGTCGATCTCAATCCTACTGCCGTCTGGCTGTGCGAGATTCGCCTTTGGCTCTCGGTCGTTGTCGAGAGTGACGAAGCGGAAGCCATGCACGTGACCCCGCTTCCGAATCTCGATCGCCATGTTCGAGTGGGAGATTCTCTCGCCGCTGCGGATTTCAGAGGTGGACTGTCGATCCGTGGCAAGAAGCTGCAGGCGCTACGCGGGCGCTACATGCGCGCGACTGGCCCGCGCAAGTTGACGCTGGCCCGTGCTCTCGACAAACACGAGCGCGACGCGGCAAGCCAGGCATTGTCGCGCTCGCTCGTGAGAATGCGCAACGAACGGAAGGAGCTGTTGCTCGCACGCCGCGCGAGAGACCTCTTCGGGCGGCGGCACTCTCCGAGTAGGGGGGAAAGCAATCGCCTGCTCGAGCTCCGCCATCGGATCAGGGCCACGTCATCCAGAGCACGCGCTCTCAGCGCCGGGGGAGCGCTCCCTTTTTCATTCGAAGCGCATTTCTCCGACGTAACGGCGGCGGGTGGATTCGACATCGTTATCGGCAATCCTCCCTGGGTGCGTCTCCATCGGATCGCGGCTTCGAGCCGGCAAGCACTGCGTCGTGAGTTCGAGGTATATCGTGAAGCGGCGTGGCGACGCGGAGCGACAATGTCCGGCGCTGGGCGCGGCTTCGCGGCGCAGGTTGATTTGGCGGCACTCTTTGTCGAGCGCTCACACGGGCTCCTGAAGGACGCAGGAATCCTCGGCCTGCTTCTCCCCTCCAAGTTGTGGCGCTCGCTCGCTGGCGGAGGTGTGCGGAGTTTCCTTGCCAGGCGATCCCAATTGCTGCTTCTGGAGGATCTGGGAGACACGAGATCCGGATTCGATGCCGCCGTCTATCCGTCGCTCCTCGTTTGCCGGAAAGGCAAAACCGTCGCAATTCCGCATAAACCCGCGGCCGCAGCAGGGAACGCGGCCTCGATAGCGTGCGAAGACATGCGTTGCGACGTTCGCTCACACCGGGGCGTCATTCGATGGAAATCCCCCGCGGCTTCACTGGCATTAGACGAGACACCGGGAAGCCCATGGCTACTGATCTCTCCTGAGGCGCGGCGCGCGTTCGACTGCGTCAATGAAGCCGGAGTATCTCTTGCCGATTCCCGGTTCGGCCGCCCCCTGCTCGGCGTAAAAACCGGCTTCAATGAGGCCTACCTCGTTCGGGTCGAGTCGGTGAAGGAGGGCGTCGCGACGATCGCCGCGAATGGTCGACGCTCTACGATCGAGGCCGAGCTGCTGCGACCTGTAATTCGCGGAGAATCCCTCTCCGCGAGTGCCGAACGCGGTCAGGAGCACCTCGTCTGGCCTCACGACGCTGGAGGGCAGCCACTCGAATCGCTTCCTCCCTTGGCGGCACGCTGGCTCGCACACTATCGACGGCAGCTGACGCGCCGCACCGACCTGCATTCACGGAAGGAGTGGTGGTCGGTCTTCCGTATCGAGAGCGCGTGCACAGAGAAACCCAGAGTCATCTGGGCCGACATTGGAAGACGCCCCCGAGCCATTGTCGCCGAGGAAGGCAGCGGTCTCGTTCCTCTCAACACCTGCTACGCCGTTTCCTGCCCGTCGCTCGATGACGCCCGCGCACTCGCCGCTCTCATCAATGGACCCCTGGTGGCCGCGTGGCTCGATGTGATCGCCGAGCCGGCGCGTGGCGATTATCGGCGGTTTCTGGGCTGGACCATGTCGCTGCTTCCGATTCCTTCAGATTGGGCCGCTGCTCGCACAATCCTGGCTGTCGCGCATGGGATCACCTCCGATTCGGCGCTGCTCGACGCCGCACTCACGGCGTATCACATCACAAGGCAGGACGTGCAGCCACTGCTCGAATGGACTCGACGCTCAGAATAGAAAGCCCGGCCGTAGTGCGCGCGTTGATCGCGCGGATAATCCTGGGGTCGCGGTTGCGGGAGCCGGCGCTGGGATCCATCCGGTTACACCCGCACCAGAGCTCCGTCATCGAGCGACTCGTGACTGCGCTGCGGAAAACCGGCGGCGCTCTCCTGTGCGACGAGGTTGGAATGGGAAAGACGTACGTCGCTCTCGCGGTCGCTCGACGGTTTGAGCGTTGTCTCATCGTCGCCCCCGCTGGTCTCCGCGAGATGTGGCACGACGCGCTCGCGCTCGCTGACATTGCAGCCGGATTCGTCACGTACGAGCAGCTCAGTCGAAGCGATCCGCCGGAGCTCAGGTCGGCGCTTCTCGTTCTCGATGAAGCTCACCACGCGCGAAATCCGGCAACGCGCCGATATCGGCGGATCGCCTTGCTCGCACGGGACGCCCAGATACTCATGCTCACCGCGACGCCGATTCACAACCGCCGAGCGGATCTCACCACTCTCCTGTCCCTGTTTCTCGGGTCGCGCGCGAGGGACCTCAGCGAGCATGAGATTGCCCAGTGTGTCGTGAGACGCGATACCAGGGGCGAAAGCATTTCCGGGCTTCCCCGCGTCGAACCCGTCATCTCCTACGACGTACCCGATGACCCTGATCTCGTCACGCAGCTGATGTCGATTCCGCCACCACTCCCAGCGCGCGACGCGGGGTGCGGCGGCTCCCTGATAAATCGCGGCCTCGTGCACCAGTGGGCTTCCAGCGAAGCAGCGCTCAGGGCGGCGCTCCACAGGCGCCTGGCGAAGGCGATTGGGCTGATCGCCTCTCTCGAGGCCGGCAGATATCCCTCCGCGGCCGAGCTTGCGGCCTGGAACGCGGTCGAGGAATCGGTTCAGCTGGGATTCCCGGAGCTGCTCGCGCCACCCACCTCTAACGCGAACGCGCTTCTGGATTCGGTAAAGACCCATTCGGCCGCGTTGAAGCTGTCCCTCGAGCAAACGCGCAACGCGTCGCTGATCGATGACGTCCGCGCCGAACATCTGCTGCGGATCGTCCGCGAGTCACCAGGGGCGAAAATTGTGGCGTTCGCCCAGTACTCGTCGACTATCACGACGCTGTACCGGCGGCTCGCGGGCCGTCCGGGAGTTGCAATGCTCACCGCCAGTGGCGCGCAGGTCGCGGGTGGGAGACTATCTCGCCGCGATGCGATCGAGCGCTTTGCGCCACTCGCCAATCACAGACGGCCTCCGTCGCGGGCAGAAGTGATCGATGTGCTGCTCACGACCGACCTGCTGAGCGAGGGAGTGAATCTGCAGGACGCGGAAATCGTCGTTCACCTCGATGTTCCGTGGACGGCGGCGAGGCTCGACCAGCGCGTGGGCCGGGTCGCGCGCATGGGATCGGCGCACTCGCGCGTGAGCGTCTATCAGGTCCGGCCGCCAGTGAGCGCCGAGCAGGTATTGCGCGGACAGATGCTCGTTCGCGGAAAGTGGGATTTGGCGCGGACGCTCATTGGTGCCAATGTCAGTCCCCTCTCGAGCCTGGGGGCGGTAGACGAGTCGGCGGCAAGCATCCCAATTCGCGTGGAACAGCTGCGCGCGATTCTCAACAGATGGGTGCCTTCCGAATCGGATGCGGTCGAGCCGGATCGCATCCCGGTTGCCGCTGTAATGGCCGGTGACTCGGGGTTCGTGGCAGTGGGAAATCTGGACGAGGTGCCGTGCCTTCTCATTTCGCGAGCTGGACGCACGTCTACGGACCTCGATGCCCAGATTTCTGCCTGCCTGCTTGCAGAGGGAGATGCGGTAGATGCGGACCGCACGGATTACGAGAAGGCCCTGCAGGCGATCGAGGAGTGGAGCGGCTACAACGAAGCATCCGCATCAGCCGGGGTGGCCGTCACCTCGCCTGCCGGGCGCAAGCGGCTGCTGAACCGGATCGACGCTTCCCTGCAGAACGCGCCGCCAAACCTGCGAGCGGCTCGCGCCCGTGTCGCCGCCACGGCCAGAGAGGTTGCGAGTGCGTCGCATGGAGCATCGCGCGAGCAGGAGCTCGAAGCGTTCACAGACTCCTCGATGCCGGATGACGATTGGCTCGAGGCAGTCGCAGCTCTCGGACCAAGCCCGACAACGCCGAAGAAACCGGGGGTCGGTTTCGAATTGCGGGCTCTGCTCCTGCTCCGGCAAGAGGACGGTCGGCACCTAGCGAAGCGGCTCGATCTCGCGCCCACAATGCTTGCACACCCGGGCACGAGCCAGCACCCGCTCGGCACACCAGGGGCAGTCGCGTTCCTCCCTTGTGGATGAAAGCGGCGGAAGCGGGGGAAGTGCCGGCACCGCAGGCTCGACTGGCCTCACCGGCGAGCGTTGATAGTCCTCCGCCGCGCTCACCTGCGCCTGAACCTGACGGCGGAACTCGAATGGCGCGCCGATGTTTCTGAACGGCTCCTGCGTTCCGCCGGTGCCCGTGATGATGATCGACCCGTAACCGAACAGGCGCCCAATCACGCTTTGATCGACGTTGATCCCCTCCACCTTGCTGAGCATGGTCTCGACCGTACGGCGGCGGAGCCAGCCGACCTTGATCACCACGCGCTTGTTGGTGACCGCGAACTCCGAGGTCGTGTAGAGGACCTGCGCCCATATGTACGCGGCCACCGCCGGCACCGCGAGCCCGTAGAACAACGGCCAATCGCCCGATTGTAGCACGATCACGAGCGAAAGCACCGCCAGAACGGCGAAGATGAAGGCCGGCGCAAAGATGCTGCGATGCAGATGACCTCTGTACCTGATCGCCTCGCCGGGGAGCAGCTGCGACTCTATGTATGACACGCTGTTACGGCGCTCCCGCCAGAGGATTCACCGCACGGCCGCCAGCAGAGTCCGAGACACCTTCATCCGAGTGCTCTCCGTAGGAATGATCTCATCCCCAGCGTCCAGAAGATCGCCGTGATCACAACGAGCGCTACTATCACCACCGGGAGGGACATGTGCGGCGCCGCGGGCGTCAGCGCGGCCCGCATGCCTTCCGCGACATACACGAGTGGATTGATCAGCACCGCGTACTTCATCACCGGCACCGCGCTCAATCCCTGCCACGGATAATAGGCGCACCCGAAGAAGATCATCGGCGCGACAATCACACCGAACATGAGGCCGATCTGCTGTGGCGAGATCGCGGTGCCGAGGAACAGCCC
>JBDSRC010000189.1:0-11628 GCA_039929505.1 Gemmatimonadaceae bacterium | reverse complement strand
ATCTCGAACACCTTGGGATCCGCGTTCACCCACTGCACCGATGTCACTTCGGTATTGCTCTTCGTCACCCTGCTCGTGCCATCCGTCGTGATCGTCGCGGTGGTCGATGTCCTGAGCGGCGGTGCCTTGGGCAGCAACCTTTCCGCCGCCTTCAGCTTGGCGGCGAACTCCTTGTTGTTGCCGCCGAACACTCCCATCATGTCCGTACCGGTAATACTCGCGAACGGATTGAGCGCGCTTTTGATATCGGTGGGGAAATAGTACTCGGTGCTGCTGGCGATCTTTACCGACTGGCTCTGCCCCATACCCGTGATCGTCATCGTGACGCGGGTGCCGACGCGATAGTGCAAAGTAGGATGGCCGAGAATCCTCGGACCGGCCCCCAGGTTATCGACCTTGGCATCGGTATCCGAAAATTCCATTCTCACTCCGCCCATGGTCTGCGCTTCGGCCATCATTTCGGCCGGACGGAAGCTCATGTACTGGCTGTTCTTCGAATCGAGATAGGTGATCGTCCTGCCACTGTCGCTGACGATCATGCTCACCGGCCCCTCCGTCGCGAGCGGCGAGGGCGAGCGTCCGCCGGCGGCGGACAGGTCGATGCGCAGCTTCGTACCCGAGCCAACGATGTGGCCGGTGAGAACGCCCGCTTCGGGCGCTCCTTCCATTGAGCTCGATGAGCGGAAATCCAGGGCCAGGTCCTTCCCCGCGTTCTGCGCCGGCAGGGCGGAAGCGGTAGCGAGCCCCAGGAGCGCTGCTCGGACAAACCGTGAGCTGAGATTGGTCATGGTCGGATCTGGTTTGTGTTTAGGTGGCGCGACCGGTCCGGTCCGGAGACTCGCCGTTCGTCCAGTGGGTAACCCCGCGAACCCGATTTAGTGCCTCTCCTCGCGGGGCCATTGCAGGGAAGCCACGATCGACGACACCAGCACTGCGGCAACGACACCGAGTGAGGCGACGATCGGAATGTGGTAAAACGGCTCCAGCATCATCTTGGCGCCGATGAAAATGAGCACCAGCGAGAGACCCAGCTTCAGGTAGACGAACTTATCCACCACGCTCGCGAGCAGGAAATAGAGGGCGCGCAGCCCCAGCACCGCGCAGATGTTCGAGGTATAGATGATGAACGAATCGCGCGTGACGGCGAAGATGGCCGGGATTGAATCAGTCGCGAAGACGACATCGGTCGTATCAACGAGGACGAGCACGATGAACAGCGGTGTCGCCGTCCAGCGTATGACACCCCCCTTGTCCGCCTGCCTGATGAAAAACGCATCTCCGTGGTATTCCTGCGTCACAGGAAAGAGCCGCCGTGACAGCTTGAACACGGGATCCTTCTCCGGATCGTAGTGCGCGGTGTCTTTCTGCAGCGCCATCTTGAGGCCGGTGAAGAGCAGAAAGGCGCCGAAGATGTAAAGCGTCCACGAGAAGCGGCTCACCAGCGCCGAGCCCGCCACGATCATCACTCCGCGCAGCACCAGTGCCCCGATGATTCCCCAGAATAGCACCCGATGCTGATACTTCTCCGGGACGTTGAAGTAGGAGAAGATCAGAACGAAGACGAAGATGTTGTCGACCGAGAGGGCGTACTCGATCAGGTAGCCGGTGAGAAACTCCAGGCCGGCCTGACGTCCCATCGTGCGGTAAACCGCAAACGCGAAACAGAGCGAGAGGCTTACCCAGACGGCGCTCCATGTCCCTGCTTCCTTCAGTGAGACGCGCTCCGACTTCTTGTGGAGGATGCCGAGGTCGAGCGCGAGGATCGCGAGAACAGCGACGTTGAAGCCGACCCAGCCCCATAGACTGTTCACAGCCCGGCCGGTCGATCGAAAGTCTGGGCCAAGCTATCGTCGCTCGAGGGCATCGCGGACGTCGAGAAGAATCTCGAAGTAGAGTTGTTCCCGGCGGTAGGCGAAGTCGAGCGTGGCCATCTGTGTAGCGTCGCCCGACAGCTTCGCCCGTTCGAATGCTTCCCGGTACATCTCATCGAGATCGCTCAGGATCGTGGTACGCATGCGTGACATTGGAGTGCTCTCCCCGCTGGTAGTGCGGTTGTTGTCGACCGTTTCCATGCTGGCGATTCGCGCGAGGGCCTGCTCCGGATCTTCGTTGTTGAAGATGAGCTTCCGGGCGGCGCCCAATGCGAGTCGGCGTGGATTGAATGGTGGTATCACGGCAATTGATTGATTGGAGCGACCAGCAAGCTAACCCTGAACGTAATAACCGGGCGCCATCGGCCGGCGAGTCACAGGCGGAAAAAAACGGCGTCCTCGACCGGTTTCCCGCCCTTCAGGTGCTCTACAACGATTCGCTCGAGCAGCGCCGACGTCACTCGCGCGTACCAGATGCCTTCCGGATAGACCACCACGATCGGACCGTCGCTGCAGACGCCCAGACACGGCGTCTCGCCACGTTTTACGCGCGATGGGCCGAAGAGCAGATCTTCCCGCTCAAGCAGCTGGGCGAGAAGCGAATACACCGCGCGTCCCTTCCGATCCGGAGAACAGAAGCCGCCCGTACATACGATCACGTGGCGGGAATACTCTTCCATCACGGGACCCGGCGTCGCGACCATCCCGAAAGATACACACTCCGTCACGACTGATTATTCTACATAAGCCCAGTTACGGAGACTCTTGTCAGATGGCTGCGACTACGTCACGCGATGTGCCCGCGCCCGATGCGTCTATCGCGCAGAAAGGATACGCCCGGCCCGATGTGCTTGTTGGGACCGAGTGGCTCGAGGAACATCTCAACGACCCGACTTTGCGCATCGTCGAGAGCGACGAGGATGTTCTCCTCTACGAAACGGGGCACATCCCGGGCGCGCAGAAGCTCGACTGGCACCAGGACCTGAACGACCCAATCCAGCGCGACTACATCTCGTCCGATCAGTTTCAGGCGCTGCTGCGCGCGAAAGGCATCGACGAGAGCACGACCGTCGTGTTCTACGGCGACAAGAACAACTGGTGGGCCGCCTATGCGTTCTGGGTCTTTCAGCTGTTCGGGTTCACCAACGCGAAGCTGCTCGATGGCGGGCGAATAAAGTGGGAGCAGGAAAACCGACTGTTCACAACCGACGTGCCGCGTTATCCCGCCACTTCCTACAAGGCTCCCAAGCGCTCCGACGAGAAGATCCGTGCGTTTTTCCAGGAAGCGCGGAAGCACTCCGAGGCCGGCAAGCCTCTCATCGACGTGAGGTCTCCGGAAGAATTCACCGGGCAGAAAATTCACATGCCCGATTACCCCCAGGAAGGAACGCTGCGCGGCGGACACATCAAAGGCGCTCGCAGCGTACCCTGGGCGCGCGCCGCCAATCCGGATGGAACCTTCAAGGATGCTGACGCGCTGAGGGGGATCTATGAAAAGGAAAAAGGTCTCAGGAAAACCGACGATATAATCGCCTACTGCCGGATCGGCGAGCGCTCCTCCCATACCTGGTTCGTGCTCACCTACCTCCTCGGCTATGACCGCGTGAGAAATTACGACGGCAGCTGGACCGAATGGGGCAACGCCGTTCGCGCGCCCATCGAGACGGGCGGCGAGAAATGACCGCTGATGCGACGAGCTCGCCCAGGCCTCCGTCGCGTGTACGGGTGAAATGGGCGGGAGATCATCTCTTCGATACCGGGCGCGAGAACGGTCCGGTCGCGCGCTTCGACGGTGACGGGAAAGCGGCACAGACTCCGCCCGACGCGCTCCTCGGTGCGCTCGCCTCCTGTGTGTCCGTCGACGTCGTCGACATTCTCGCCAAACGACGCACCCCCGTGGAGTCACTGGAGGTCAATGTCGTCGGCGAACGGGTTGACACGACGCCGCGCCGCTTCCATCACATCACGCTCAACTTCTCAATCGCGGGACACGGCATCGAGCGGGTTCACGCCGAGCGCGCGGTGGAGCTCGCCGTCACGAAGTACTGCTCCGTCCGCGATTCGCTGCGTGACGATATCAGGGTCGACTGGACGCTGGCTATCTAGTTCCGCGGTTTCTTTGATCGCTTTTGCGATTTCGACGCGGCGGAGTAGGGCGCCCACTTCCGCTCCGAGTCCTCGATCTCCTCGCGCAGCCTCAGATAGCTGTCGTAACGCTCGGCGCTGATCCGGCCCTCGGCAACCGCGGCGCGTACGCCGCACGCCGGCTCGACGATGTGCGTGCAATCGCCGAACTTGCAGGCCGTCATCTCGGGCCGGAATTCCCTGAAGCAGGCATCGAGATTCTCGGAGGCGAGCCCCCACATTCCCACCTCGCGCAGACCGGCGGTATCGACGACGTAACCGGCATCGGGAAGAGGGTGCAGCAGCGCTCCGACGGTGGTGTGCCGGCCCTTGTTCACCGACTCGCTCACTTCTCCGACCCGTAAATCGAGACCCGGGTACATCGCGTTCATCAGCGACGATTTTCCGACGCCGGAAGGGCCGGTGAGCACAGAGGTCTTTCCCGCCAGCTCATCGTGCAGCTCGGTCAAACCGACGTTCTGCTTGACGCTGGTGTAATGAACCGGATATCCCGCGGCCGAGTAGTCGGCGAAGATCTTCTCGGCCTCGCCGGGATCGACCAGCTCGATCTTGTTGATGATGATTCGCGATTCGAGCGAGTTCCCCTCGGCGATCACCAGAAAGCGGTCGAGCATGCGACGGTGCGGCTCAGGCTTGGCCGCGGAAAAGACGATGGCGACCTGGTCGACATTTGCCGCTACGATTCGCTCGCCCTGACCACCGCCAGGCTCGCGCCGGGCGAGCTTCGAGCGGCGCGGAAGAATCTCGGCGATCGCCCAGTGGGCCGCGGTCTCGTCGTGCTCGAGGATGACATCATCGCCGACCGCGAGCTTGCGACTCTCATCACGTTCCTTCTTGAGCCGGCCGCGGAGCGACGCTTCGTGAGTCTCGCCTGATTCCGTCCGGACGTGCCACACGCCTCCCGTACCCTTCAGCACTACGCCCTGCGCTCGGGTCAAGCGGTACCCTCTTGCCCCATTGCTTCGGACCACGAAAGCAGCTCCGCCTTCTTCGCCGCAATCAGCTTGTCCAGCAGCGCCTTGACCTGGTTCAGCGTCAGCTTCCCGACCGCGGCGCGAACTGTTTCCTCTTTTCCCCCGAGGGCGAGAAAATCCGTTTCCAGGTGTCCGATCGCGACGGGATCGTTGGCGCGCCAGCGAACGAACAGCAGGTACGCGCCGAAGGGATGCTCCTCGTCATTGCCGACGTCCGTCACGATTTCGACGCTGTACGAGGATCCGTCGCTCCCCTCGAACGCAGCCGGGCGGTTGTGCACCGCCATATACCCGCCAATGGTGTTGGCGTCACCTTTCGACTGATCACCGGGAAGGAATTGACCCATGTTATCGGCGCCGGCGCGCCACCATTTCCTTCAGCACGTTGCCGGTGATGAACGCGAGGTTGGCGGGCCGCTCGGCGAGCCTTCTCATTAGATACGGATACCACTGCGTTCCGAAGGGAACGTAGACGCGCATGCGGTATCCCTCGCCAATGAGCCGGTCCTGGAGATCGCGCCTCACGCCGTAAAGCATCTGGAACTCGAACCGGTCGGACGAGATCTGGTTGGCTTTGGCGAACCTTTTCGCTTCGGCGATGATGGCTTCGTCATGAGTTGCAATGCCGGGATAGTTGCCGTGCAGCATGAGTGCATGCATGCACTTCACGTAATTCGCGTCGACATCCTTTTTGTCGGGATACGCGACCGTCTCCGGCTCCTTGTATGCTCCCTTGCAGATTCGGACGCGCGCTTTCGGCTGGTTCGCGCGTTCGACGTCGGCGAAGGTACGGTAGAGATAGCTCTGGAGCACTATCCCCACGTTCTCGCGGTACGCCGGGTAAAGCCGCTTCTCGAAGATGTCGAGAGTCCGCTCGGTGTAGGCGCTGGATTCCATATCGATGCGCACGAAGGTACGATATTCCCGCGCCCGCTGGAGGATATCCTCCATGATCGCGACACAAAGGTCCTCCGAGACGTCGAGTCCCATGGCGGTCAGCTTCACCGACACGTTGGCATCCGCTTTCCGCTCGTGGATCCGGTCCAGCATCGTGACGTACTCCCGGCCTGCCGAGCGGGCCTCGGCCTCATTGTGCACGCTCTCGCCGAGCAGGTCGAGGGATGCGCTGATGCCGCGGGCGTTGAGCCTGGTGACGGCCTCGAGTGCGGTGTCGAGACTTTCGCCGGCGACGAATCGGTTGGCAAAGCTCTTCGCCATCCGGTTGTTGCGGACGAATTTGAACACCTGGCCCTGACCCGACAGATACAAGAGTGCGCTTCGGATCATTCTTTCCGATTTGGTAGAGTGAAGTTGGTGGTCGAAGACGGACGTAGGCGCCGGCCGCGACGCGTCATGTCGAGGACTTTCCGCACCGGAAATTTGCCGCCCTTTCTCAGACTTGGGTCGAAGTAGTTCCAGGTGACGAAACCGTCTTCGCTTTCCGGCTCGAGGAGGTAGACAGCCAGCGTTCCCAGCGGCTGGGCCGTGGAGACGATGAACGAGCCGGTCGGAAATGTCTGCAAGGCCCGCTCCCACCTTCCCTGGAGGCGAGTCTCTCTGCGGCCCTGGAAAGCGCGTGCGGCAGTGATGATCGAATCAACCGTGAAGGATTCGCCGCGCGCGTTCCACGCCGAGTCCGACCGATCGACCCTGATGCCGTGCAGGCGCAGCAGTCTCACGATCCCGGTATCACCGGGAGCGACGACGTACGCCGCGGGAGGAATGCGGTCGAGCGCCGATGTAAAGCGGTCGAACACCGGCATGCGAACCGGCGTGAAACGTCCGGTGCGGCGAAATCCCCTTTTCATCCCGGGCTCGGTGACCGAAGAATCGCCGGTTCGCTCGAGGGCTTCCCTGATCACGTCGAGCGACTGCGGTGTCACCACCAGCTCGGAGCGGATGGCGACGAGCTGAAGCGAGTCGGGCGAGCGACCCCACGCCACCGGCTGGCTCGAAGCGCGCGCGGAAAGCGATCTGATCGATGCCCCCCTTTCGCCCACGAATGACAGAATCTCGCTGACGAACGCATAGGTCGACGCGATGCGCCGGTCGAGCGGATCGTGGGAGTAGGCTTCACTGAGAATGGCGATGCGTCCGCGCATGCCGTAGTAGTTCGTGCCGAACCTGGGTCGCGCGTCGAACGTAGCCCATCCCTCCGCCGCAGTTGCCACGGGGACTGACCGCTCATCGGTGAGGAAGTTTCCGTAGTCGAACACCTCCAACCGGTGGCGGCTCCTCATCCTTTCTCGCAGGACGGGCAGCATGGAATCGCGCGCGTACAGCCCGCCGAACACCGCGGCGGGATTCAGCGATGGAGAATAGGTGAGCGCGTAACCATGATAGCTGCCGTTGGTGGTGTGCAGATCAACGAATACATCGGGATCCCACGCGTTGAACATGGCCAGCGATGCGCGCGTCTCCGGCGCTTCCGCCTTCACGTAGTCGCGGTTCAGGTCGAGGTTCTGCGCGTTGGCGCGCACGCCGACGAGCTCGGGGCCGTTCTGATCGGCGCGGTTCCGCGCCTGTGGTCCCAGCCGCTCGTTGCCGTCGATGTTGTAGACAGGAACGGCAATGAGCACGATCGAATCGAGCGCGTTGGGCTTGGGCGAAAGCGCGAGTTCGCGCACCAGGGCCAGAAGGGCGTCTTTCCCCTCGACTTCCCCGCCGTGGATGTTGGCCTGAACGTAGACGATCGGTCTTCGGAGCTGCTTCGCCTCCGCTGGAGTGGCGACCGAAGGGCGGGAGGCGATGACATAAGGTATGTCGCGTCCCTCGGTGGTCCTGCCGATGGATCCGAATGTCAGCGGCAGCCCTAGCTCTCCCATCGTATCGAGAAACTTCTTCACGTCCGCGTAGCGAGATGTTTCGCGGTAGCCGGTTTCTTCGGGACGTGTGCGTGGTGGCGACGGCGGCACGCCTCCCGGACTTCCGCTGGTGGTGCATCCGGGCGGAGCCGTCAGCAGCGAAAGAGCAGCGAGTGCGAGGGGCGCATACGATTTAGGGGAACGACTCACACGCGTTCATCCGCGTGGAATACCTGCCGGCGCCGCGCCATCTCGAGAAGAATTTCGGCCGGCTCGAACCGTCCGGGGAAACGCGCGTTGAGATCCTCGAGCCGCTGCACGACGACGCTGACACCGAGTGAATCCATGTAGCGGAACGGTCCACCTCTGAAAGGAGGGAAGCCGATCCCGAAAACCGCACCGACATCACCGTCGCGCGCCGAGCGAATGATTCCCTCGCTGAGACAACGCGCCGCTTCGTTGAGCATCGCCAGGACCGCACGCTGCTGAATCTGAATGGCCGGCATCTCCGGATGCGCAGGCACGTCGCTGCCGGTGGTCGCGATCGACTGTACGACCGGAATCTGTCTCGTCGGAAGGAACAGGCTGTACACGCTCTGGTCGACGTCGCCTTTCTTGCCGTCCTTGTCGTAGGTGTAGAATCCTTTCTTGGACTTGCGCCCGTAACGGCCAGCCGCGACGACAGCCTGGATCGATTTTGCCGGCTGCATGCGGTCAGGAAAAGCCTCCGCCATGATCTTCCCCGCCTTCACCGCTACATCCAGTCCGACCTCGTCGATCAGCGTGATGGGCCCGACCGGAAATCCGAACCCGACCAGCGCCTTGTCGATGATGTCGACCGCGACACCCTGATCGAGCAGCAGCCCCGCTTCGTTGATGTAGGGAGAGAGAATTCTGTTGGCGTAGAACCCGGGGCCGTCGTTCACGACGATCACGGTCTTGCCCAGCTTCTTCCCGTATCCGACAACGGTCGCCGTCACCTGGGGATGAGTATCGGGTGTCGTGATGACTTCGAGCAGCGGCATCTTGTTCACCGGCGAGAAGAAATGCATTCCGATCACGCGCTCGGGCCGGCTCGATGCCTCGGCGATCCGGGCGATCGGAATCGTGCTCGTGTTCGACGCAAAAATCGCTGACGGGTGGACCGATGCTTCGGTTTCGCGCAGCACCTGGTGCTTGATGGCCAGATCCTCGAACACCGCTTCGATCACCAGATCGACGTTTCCGAAGCCGGAGTAGTCGACGGTTCCCCCGAGGAGAGCCATGTAGTCCGCGTACTGGGCCTGGGTGATCTGCTTTCTCTTGAGGGATTCGCGCAATACTTCCCGTACCGCGGCGTATCCCTTCGCCACGCGACCGTGATCAGCATCCTTGAGCCGCACCAGAGTGCCGTGCTGCACGGCGACGGAGCCGATCCCCGCTCCCATGAATCCGGCGCCGATGATCGCGATCTTGTCGACCGGAGCGGGCTCGAACGCCGACACTGGAACGTCAGGGTATTGAGCGGGGTCGACGCCCGAATCCTTTTTGAGCGCGGTGGTGGCGAAGAAGAGGTAGATCAGCTGTCTCGATACATCGGTCATCGCCATCTCGCCGAACCGCCGCGACTCCTCGCGGTAGCCGTGCGCGACACCCTTTGCGTAACCAGCGGCGATGACATCGATGGCGGCGAGAAGTGCCGGATAATGTCCGCCCGACTTCTCCAGCGTCTTTTCTCTCGCTTTACGAAGCACGACTGCTCGTCCCGCCGGATTCGAATCCAGGAAGAATCCCTTCAGTCCACCCTTGAAGCGCTCACTGCGGCGCCGGCCTTCCGCCACCTCGCGGGCGCGCGTAATCGCCACCGAACGAAGAATCGAGGGATGCACGAGCTCGTCGATGAGGCCGAGCTGCAGCGCCTTCTTCCCCCTCACGTTTTTCCCCGTCAGGATCATGTCGAGAGCGGCCGTCAGTCCGATTTGCCGCGGCAGGCGCTGGGTCCCACCCGCGCCGGGAATCAAGCCGAGCTGCACCTCTGGCAGTCCCATCACCGTCTTCGGGTGATCGGTCGCGATGCGGTACCGGCACGCGAGGGCAGCCTCCAATCCCCCGCCAAGACAGGCGCCGTGTATCGCGGCGACGACCGGAATGCGCAGACGCTCGATCGAGTCCAGGAGCATCTGGCCATCCCGGCTCAGTCTCTCGGCGTCGGCGCTCGTCCGGAGCTCGAGAAACTCCTCGATGTCGGCACCCGCGATCCAGATGTCGGGCTTGCCGCTGATAAGCACCGCCCCATACACGCTGGTGTCTCGCTCAAGCCGGGTGACGAGCGCCACGAACTCATCCTTCACCGCGCGACTGAGCTTGTTGACCGATTCGTTTGGCAGATCGAAGGTAATCACAGCGACACCATCGGTCGCCTCGACCGAGAGGGCGGGTTTCCACCGCGTTCCCACCAGACCGCCAATCGACGCTTCGGACGTGCTCATCAGCTTCTCTCCACCACCATCGCGAAACCCATCCCGCCGGCCGCGCACACCGTCATCAACCCGAATTTTCCGCCGCGGCGCCTCAGCTCGTGGAGGAGCGTTGTAGTAATTCGCGCGCCGGTGGCGCCGAACGGGTGGCCAAGCGCGATCGATCCTCCCATCACGTTGAGCTTGGCGCGGTCCACCTCGCCAACGGGCTGGGTGAACCCGGCGCGCGCTGCCCATTCCTTCGACTCGAACCCCTTGAGGTTCGACAGCAGCTGCGCGGCAAATGCCTCGTGCATCTCGACGAGGTCGATGTCGGCGAGCGTGAGACCCGCCCGCTTGAGCGCGACAGGTGCCGCCAGCACCGGCGCCTGAAGCAGCTGCTCGCCGGGATCGAGCGCCGCGTACGCGTACGACCTGATGAAGCCGAGCGCCGGATACCCGAGCGATTTGGCTTTCTCCTCGCTCATGAGCAGCACGCACGCGGCGCCATCAGTGAGGGGAGAGGAATTACCGGCGGTGACGGTTCCGTATTTCCGGTCGAACACCGGCTTGAGCATCGAGAGCTGCTCGTAACTGGTGTCTTCCCGAATGCCATTGTCGGTCGTGAGGACGGTGTCGAATCGGGGCGGAACGTAGACCGGCATTATCTCCGCCAAGAGACGGCCGTCGGCGGTGCCAGCTGCGGCAAGCCGGTGCGAGCGCAGCGCGAAGTGGTCCTGCTCTTCACGGGAGATCGCGTTGAGCTTGGCCATCTTCTCGGCCGATTGTCCCATCGTCTCACCGGTCGAAGGCTCGGCGATCGCGGGCGTGATGGGAACGAGATCCTTCGGCCTGATGCGGGCTAGCGCTTTCAGTCTTCCTGCCATCGACTTCGCCTTCGATGCCATCACCAGCGCTTCGGTGAATCCCTGCGAGTGGAGAATCGGCACATTGGAGAGCGATTCCGATCCGCCTGCGATCGCGACATCAATGTGGCCGAGCGCGATCTGATCGGCGGCGTCGGTGATCGCCTGGTTGGCCGAGGCGCAGGCGCGGCCAACCGTGAACGCCTGTACCCCTTTGGGCAACTGGGGAAGGAGCGCGACCTCGCGTGCGATGTTGGGCGCAAGGATCGATGGAATGACGGTGCCGAACACCAGCGCCTCTACTTCCTTCCCTTCCAGATTGGTCCGCTGCATCAGCTCGGCCACGCACAGCTTGCCGAGGTCGATAGCGGAGATGGTTTTGAACGCTGTCCCTGCTTTGGTAAACGGCGTTCGCACGCCGGCGACGATCGCCACCCGTCGTCCGTTCCCGAATGTAGCCATAGAGGGAACTTAGACGGGGAAACGGCATTCTTCTAGGACGCGGCGTCCTTCCGGGCGGTGTGCTCTCTTTC
>JBDSRC010000188.1:0-14642 GCA_039929505.1 Gemmatimonadaceae bacterium | reverse complement strand
CCTTGCCCTTCCAGCGATTCCACAACCCGGCCAGAGCGAAGGGAGCTTCGGTTTTGTGCCGAATGAGGTGAGGAATCCGGTGACGCTTTTCGCCGACCCACTCGATCATGCCGTCGACGACGACGAGGCAGCGCTGGCTCCGCCAAGAATCACGAAATGTCGGAGCGGTGGCGACGCTCTCGACCCTTGCGTTGAAGCACGAGTAGCGCGCGTCGAACGACTCGGCTTCCTCACGTGATCCGAGTCTGGAGGGAATGAGGTTCCAGTGCATCACCCGCAGCACCCGCTCCTTGAGCACCGGATCGAAGTAGACGACCGGAATTCCCTGGCGCGGATTCAGGTTGTAGCGCGGCTTCCAGTCAGTCGGTACGAACATGCTGGTGTAGCCGTACACCTTTTCCACGATGCCATCGGGGTTGACCACCGTCGCGCGTCCGCACATTCAGCAACTCTAAGTCAGGGGCAAAGCGCGGGGCAAGAGTCAAACAACTGCAAATGACGCCAGCCTCTAGAAGCGCCACTCTCGAATGAGAAACGCCCCAAACACGCTGGTGGTAGCAATCCCCCGATCCCGGGCGAGAGTCGGCTCCTGCAGCAGGTAGCGCGTCTCCAGGCCCGTCTCCAGGCGGTACCCCTGCAGGCCGCCGAAGCGGTGCACGAGCTGAATGCCGGGGCGCTTCAGCGCCGCCGGGTCGAGCGGCGACTGGACCGCGAGGAAGGTGTGAGACCGCAGGTACTTCCCGAACTCGAACTGGGTGCCGCGCAGGAAGCCGCCGACGTCGGTCTGCACGTCCGCCGGAGTGATCGTGAACACGTCGGCTCCAAGGGAGCGCGCAGCCTCGCCCGCCACTTCGTCGGCGGCGACACCGATCGCAACGCCGGCCAGCTGCTTGCTGGCCAGCGCCGCGCCCGCGCCAACCACATTGTCGCCGCCGCTGCCACTCGTAAGGCCGGAGCCCTCGAGCTGGACGAGGGACGAGGACGACCGGCCGAACGTCAGATAACTGAGCAGGTCGCTCTGCGGAATCGGCGGCTGCGCGTTGCTCGTAAGCGAGATGTTCGGCGTGCGCAGAGTGCCGCCGATAAGGATCTGAATGTTGATCGCTTCACGGTTCGGCTGCTGTACCTCGTACTCGCCCGTTACCTGCAGCGTCGGATTGAGATCGGCGGAATTGATGAACGTCGCCGACCCGCGCTTGATGTTGAACCGGCGGGTGAGGAACCGGTACTCGCCACGCTCGCTCAGGAGCACGCCATCGAGCACGAGGGATTCCTTGGCGCGATTGACGTGGACTCCGATGTCCGTGTCGGTGTAGACCTCGACGTTCGCCTCGCGCGACCGCACGAACACATCGCGGTCGACGCGGAGATTCACGTCCATTCTGAGATTCGCAAAGAGCGGATTCTGGCTCGGAAACAACTCGCGGTTGGCCATCACCGCCGTGTCGAGGACGCTGAACAACGCCGGATCGTCGGTGCCGATCAGATTCTTGTTGTCCGATGGCGGGATGTACAGGTAGCCATCGCGTATCCGCACGTTGCCCGTGGCGTGCGGATCGTTGTACGGACCGACCAGCGCCAGCTGGGCGCTGATCTCCAGCTCGCCACGATGGTTATCGAGAACGAGCGCATCGTTCGCGAAAAAGCGGAGGTCGAATGACGGCTCCCGCAGAGACCCGATTCCCATTCCGCCCGTGATCGCGAAACGCCCATCCCTGCTGCGTCCCGCGATCGAATCAATGACTACGGTGTCGCGGAGCATACGGATCGAGGCTTCGATGTTCGTGACGTTGATCCCGACGGGAACAACGCGAGCGGCTCCGTTATGGAGCGCAAATTGTCCGGACAACACCGGCCGATTGAGAGTTCCCGCAACCCGGAAGTTTCCGCTGGCCTGGCCGCGAACGTTGCTGACGAAGTCGTTGAGCTGTGGCATCATGTCGAACGGAAGACTGTCAGCCTTGATGTCGAGCGCGATCTCGCGATCGGTCGGGAATCGAGACCCGGTGACTCCCGTCAGTCCGAGGTTGATCGGAACCGTTCCCTCGGCGATCAGGAATGGCGGCCTGCCGGCCCGCATTGCCTCAGCACGCCCCGTGAGCGTCTGGTTGGCGTACTCCACAGTCCCGTGCAGCTCGGGCGTCAGCGTGCCGTTGTAGACGAGCTCAGTGGCCCCAAACGTCCCCCTGAAGCGCGGGTCGGCCAGCGTGCCGGTCGCATGAACGTTGAACGAGATCAAGCCGCGCGCATTGATGCCACTTTGCGTCAGGGCGATGACGTCGCCGACATTCACGTTGTCGACGGCAATGTCGAGATTCGCGCTGCCCTCTCTCGGCACGAGTCCGTTCACGTATATCCGTCCGGTCGGACCATTTCGCAGCTCGAGATTATTCACCTCGACACCTGCTTGTCCCCAGTGCAGCGATGCGACTCGCGTGCTCGCCCACACGCTCGTATCGAACTGCAGGCGGAGATTGTTGAGGGTGAGGGAATTTCTTAGCTTGTCGAGAGTGAACTGCGCGTTCGCCGAATAGCTGCGCGCGTCGTCCTGATTTACGACGATCTCGGCGGTGCCATTGGGCTTCTGATAAGAAAGCTTTGCCGACACGCTGTCGAGGTCGAACCCAATGGCGCGAACCTGCTTCGCCTGAGTGTTGACACTGACCTGTGACTGTGGCGTGCGGGCGTTGATCCAGGTGTAATCCGACACGAACGAGCCGACGGTGTTTCCGCGCGCGACGATGCTGGATCCCGAGGCGGTTCCCTTCACGCTGAAGTTCCGGATATTGCCGGTCGCAACGCCGTCGGCGCGCACGGAGCCCGACAGCTCGTTCATCCTGACCGCAGTTGGTGTGTCGACGACGGTGCGAGGCAGCACCCGGCCGGTGACGGCTCGCTCGACCTCCGTCACCTGCGCGATGCGGATCGAGTCGGCGCGCGCGCGCGCGATGCGACCAGCCAGAATTCCTGGTCGTGGCGGTACGACGGTGGTGTCGCGCGAGATCAGACTCGCGACGCGAGCGAGCGAATCGATCGCGATGTGATAGCTGAGAGTACCGCTCCGTCCAGGCGCCAGTCCGAAGCTTCCCCGCGCCTCGATGATTCCTTCCGGTATCTCGACCGCCAGCGTATCGAAGCTGGCGACGCCGTTCGCAATCGCGACCTTCACGTTGGCGCGGTCGATCGAAACCGTGTCATACGATGATGCGCTGATGTCCGCTACCAGAGTCGCCTGCATCGTCGCCGGATCGAACCCACGCCCTCTCGCACTGCCCACTGCGGTAATGGAGGTGGGTGGTGCCCGCGCAATGACGGCGTTCGCGTCGAACAGCCTGGTGGTGACATCGAGATCGTAGCCCTTCACTCTGCTCGCGAGATCCACCGAACCGTGCATCCCGAGAAAGCCGCCGTCGGGGAAAGTCAGATCGGTATTCACCGCGAGACTGCTCAGCGGTCCGCGCAGCCGGACGGGGCCGCTGGCCGTGCCGCGCAAACCCAGGCCCGGAACGAAACGCCCGACGGTAGCGAGAGCGAGCGGCTGCATTCGCGCGTCGATATCGAGCCATGGAATGCCGCGCGTACGGATGGTCGCACGGCCGATCGCGCGCGAGCGCGCGCCGCGATCGATGTGCGTGACGTCGCCGACCGCGATCATCTGTGAGGCGGTAGATCCGTTGAGCGTAGCGGTTCCGGCAAGAGTTCCGCGCAGCGGAAACGCAGAAGAAGATTCCTTCGCCAGCCGCATCTGGAGCGGCAGCAGCCGCACCCGGAGATCACGCGCGTTGAACACTCCCTTGTCGAGGCCGAGGACTCCGACGGCGGCGACGCGACTGCGGCCGGATCTCTCTTCGTCGAAAGTCACATCGGCATCGACGCGAAGTGAATGCTGGCCGCCATTGAACGTCGCGCGGCCCGCGAGCAGGCCGTGACGGGGAAACTGTATTGGCAGGAGCTTCTGCAGCAGCCGCGTCGACAGCGTGCTGAAGCGCAGGTTCGCATCGCGATATGCGAGCGTGTCCGTCACCGTGACTTCGATCCCGCCTTGTATCTTCGAGCCGGCGAGATTCAGGTCCATGTTGCGCCCGTCGTAGATGCTCTTCGGCCCGATCCAGTGCATCGCGAAGTCGAGCTTTCCGGATCCCTGCTCGGGAAGATCGGGGATCGCCCAGCGCAGATCACCGGGCCGAACGGGATCGCCGTGCAGCTCCAGGTGCAGGTCTCCATTAGTCATCAGGTACCGCCCGTCGCCGCTCAGTCGGGTGTTGGGCAGCGACGTCTTTGCTCCTTTCCACCAGATCGAGTCGCCGGTGAACTCGAATCTTCCCGTCAGCGCGCGCACGTCGGCCACGGGCGGACGGAACGGCTCGGCGATCATCCTGAGGGCGGCGACGTCGGCAAGTCGCGTCTTGTAGGCGGGGTCCTCGAGCCTCACCAGCGGCAACAGCGCATTGATCCTGTAGAACCGCGATTCCTTCTGAAAACCGTTCGCGACTCTGAGGATCTTGAGTCTGCCGCCGGGTCCAAGCGCGCGGCGCACCGCATCCTCACGCTCGGCGCCGGTGAGCCTGGAATCGGGCTCCCAGGGAGACCGGATCGTCACGTCGCCGTCGAGAATGGTCGCGTTGCTGAATCGGATCCACGTTCCCCAGCCGGTCTTGCGGGGGCCGGTGCTCGTCATCGTGTCGCGCGGAAAGATGCGATCGAAATTCCACTCCCCGCCCGGTCCCGGCTGCTTGTCTATTACGACGACGGGACGCACCAGGCGAACCTCATGGAACTCGATGCGCTTTCCACGCAGGGTGGCGAGACTGTAGCGGGCCCAGATCTCGTCGGCCTTGACGAAGGGTGCTTTCGCGCTGTCGGTGATCACCACGTCGTGCGCGGTGAATCCCTTGAGCAGATTA
This sequence comes from Gemmatimonadaceae bacterium, assembly GCA_039929505.1. GTDB lineage: Bacteria > Gemmatimonadota > Gemmatimonadetes > Gemmatimonadales > Gemmatimonadaceae > UBA4720. The sequence goes on along the minus strand of JBDSRC010000188.1, from coordinate 9,738 downwards.
CCCGTGACCTTGCCGACGTGGATTATCCCGTGGCTGTTGTTCTGCAGCAGCGCCACGAGGCGGCGGCGGATCTGCTCCCGGCCCCAGTCGGAATTGGTGAGGAGGAATGCGGCGCCGACCAGCAGCACGAGCACGACGGCCAGGACTGCGAGCGCTCGCACCCACCATCTACGCATTAGAACGCTTCGCCGATGGACAGGTGAAGGACCATCCGGCTGAGGATGCCGCCTGCCGGTGAATAGATTCGGCGCTCTCGAAGTGTGACGAGTGTCTTCTGACCATTGACCAGGTTTTCGGTGACGACTGGCAGCGATTCGGTGGCACCCGGATTAAACCCTATATCGGCACGAATCGGTCCTACAGGTGAGCGGTAGCGCGCCCCGAACCCGGGAGTTATGGCGGACCGGCGGGTCGGGAGGTCCCCGATTCGCGATCTCTGCAGGAGTCCCCCGTCGACGAAGACCGCGCCAACGAGCTCTCGCCACACCGGAAAGCGCGCCTCGACGCTTCCCTCTACGAGGAAGCTGCCGCCGAGTGGGCGGGGATCGAAGTCCCGGTCGGCCATGGCCGGCGCATTCGGATTGCACGCCGTGACGTCTGTCCCGCTGGTGCAGGGAAGATTCGTCGAGTCGTTCTTCTGGAGGACATCAATCGACACCGTCAACACGCGCGGTCCCAGCTGATTCTCCCCGAACCCGCGCACGGAGTGTGAGCCCCCGGCGTAGAATCGCTTGCGCGGGTGGAGGATTGTGTTGCCGAGTGTGGCGCCGACGCCTACGGCCTGCCGGGTGCTGCCGAGGGGTCGGACCCAGCCGATCTCGGCGCGCGCGCCGATCACGCCTCGCTTGCGCACGGGATAAAACGCGGCGATGTCGGCAAGCGCCCTGTTGTAGCGAAAATCCGAGAGCGTGAATGCAGAAGCGTGCTCGGCACCGGCATGCCCGCGCAGTCCGCGGTTGGGCGAGAACGGGTCATTCGTTCGATCGATCGTTCCGGTGAGCGCGAGCGGAGAGAGGCGCTGATTTCCGCGCAAAGCTTCGAGAGTCGCCAGCTCGCAGACGCCGTAGTTGAGGCAGAAATACACATCGCCCGCGTCGACCTTGCTGATCTCGAACCGATAGTTGGCGCTCACCGGAGCCCTGTTGGTCACCTCGCGCGTGAAGGTCAGGCTGGTGCCGTAACCGCGGTCGATGTAGATGCCCGGCGCGCTGCGTCGGTGGCTGAACAGGCTGAGGGCGAGCTCGTTATCAGGCGACCAGAACCACGGCTGTCTGAGGTCGATGCTGGCGAGGTACGTCGGAGAGAAGTAGCGCGCGCGATCGCTGGTCTGAACCTTGGATACGTTGCGGAATATTCCGCGGCCGTTGAGCGAGCTCGCGAAAAGATTTCCCACCGCGGCCTGCACCTCGAGACGACGGGCGCCGCCCATGAAGTTGTTGTGCGCGAACCGGCCTTCGATCTGAAAAAAGTCGATCGTGTTGAATCCGACACTCGCTCGCGCCTCGCGGGGCGGCGATTCCTGGACTGTTACGACGATGACTTTCGCCGAATCGGGCGTCGAGATGTCGAGCGGGGGCCGGGGCTCGATCGCGGCGCGGCGGAACAGATTCGACTCGTAGAGCTTGCGCTGGCTGCGCAGCAGGTCGGAGCGGCGGAAGATGTCTCCGACTCTCAGCGTCAGAGACCGCATGACCGTGCTGTCGCTCACGCCCGAGTTTCCATCGACGACGATGTCCTCGATGGTGGTGAGGTAGCGCGGATTGAGGGTGAAGCTCACGCTGGCCGTGCGCGACGCGGGATCGACGACCACTGACGTGTCGACTTCGGCGTCGGCGTATCCCTTCTCCCAGAGACTCTGGATGAGGAAAACCCGGGACGAATCCAGTCTGATAAGGTTCAGCGGACTGTTCGGGCCGAGCACGACTCTCCTCTGTATCTCGCGCGGAGTGAGGAGCTTGGTGGCCTGATTGACGATGACGCTGGTGACCATCGTCGGCGGCCCTTCGCTGATCGTAAACGTCACGCCGACCTTGTTGGTTCCGCGATCCACGACCACCGTGTCGACGGTCGCCTCGCGGTATCCGCGCTTCCAGTAGAACACCTTTATGCGCAGCGGATCGCGCTGGAGCTCCTCGCGATCGAGATACTTTTTCGTGTAGAAATACTTCGCCTTGCTGATCCAGCAGAACGGCTTGAGGATGAAGCTGTTGCAGTAGGACGCGGTGGTATGAATGCTCCGCCGGAGCTCGTCCTCCTTCACCACGTTCACACCCTTGAGCGTCAGATTCACGACTTCAGGGTTGCGCGGCTCCTTCTTCTCCTGGGAAAAGAGAGCTTCCGGAGCCAGGAAAAGCGCGCCGGCGAGGACCAAACAGAAACGCGTCACCGGCGTGTGGATCCTAAAGGCCTTCCAGCAGCGCGTCGTTGTTCGCGGTTGCCGCGATCCTCTTGATCAGCCATTCCATCGCGGAGCTCGATGGCATCTGCTGCAGGCCACGACGAAGAGTGTAGACGTGCTCGAGCTGATCGGGCCGGAACAACTTGTCTTCGCGCCGCGTGCCGCTGGTGGCGACATCGATCGCCGGGAAAATGCGCTTCTCGGAGAGCGAGCGATCGAGCTTGATCTCGCAATTTCCGGTGCCCTTGAATTCCTCGAAGATCACATCGTCCATGCGTGATCCCGTCTCGACGAGGGCGGTGGCGATGATGGTGAGCGATCCGCCGCCGTGCTCCGGTGCCACCGAGCGTGCCGAGCCGAAGAAAGCTTTCGGCTTTGCCATCGCGGATGAATCGAGTCCGCCGCTCAGAGTGCGGCCGGTGCCGCGCTCAACGGTGTTGTATGCGCGTGCCATGCGGGTGATGGAATCGAGTACGATCACCACGTCCTGTCCGAGCTCCACCAGCCGGCGCGCTCTCTCGAGCACCATCTCGGTGACATCGGTGTGGCGCACGGCCGGCATGTCGAAGCTGGACGCGACGACTTCGCCGTAGCCCCAGGTGATCATCTCGCTCACTTCTTCGGGACGCTCGTCCACGAGGAGGATGAGGAGCGCCGCCTGCGGATGGTTGATCGCCACGCCTTCGACGATCGCCTGGAGGAGCATCGTTTTTCCGGCGCGCGCCGGAGCGACGATGAGTGCGCGCTGACCGTATCCGATCGGCGCGATGAGATCGATAGCGCGGCGGGTCAGCTCGGGTCCGACCTTGGCTGGCCTACCGGTCTCGAGCTTGAGCTTTCGCTCGGGGTACGACGCTATGAGCGAGCCGAAATCAGGGCGCCGCGCTGCCGCCGTTGGATCGGCGCCGTTGATCTGCTGGATGTCGACGACGACAACGCGATTGCGGTGATCGTGACCGGTGGTGGCGAGCACGTGGTCGCCGCGGCGAAGCATGTACTGTTTGGAGACCTGCGTCGGTACGTAGGCGTCGCCCGCTTCGGCGAGATAGCTGTTCGCCGCTCTCCGCACGAATCCGCCTTCGCGCTGCGGATCGAACCAGCCAGTGGTCTCGCCGTCAGGAATTACGGGAGCGAGCGGAACGCGCGATTGTGCCTGGCCACCCTGGCCCTGATCCGGTCGCGGAGCGTTCTGCTGCCGCTGCGGCCGGCCTCGTCCGCGCTGATTGCGCGAGCGGCGGCCATTGTTGTTGTGACGGTTGTCGCGGTCACGGGGTGGACTCGGCTGCCGTTGCTGATTGCCTTCTCGTCCCTGACTCATCGGCTGCTGGTCGTACTGCTGATTCTGAGGAGGGGGAGGAGCTTCCGAAGCGGGCGAGGGAGGACCGCCGGCGGAGGACGGATTCTCGGGCGACGGGAGTGCCGGCGAGCTCATGTTGTCGCGCGCATCAGGAATCTGGGCGGCGTCGGGTGCGGGTGTTGAGGGATCCATTGGCTCCAGATACGGATCGACATCTCCGTACGATTCGGGAGAAGTAGGTTGATTGCCGGACGGACGGGGCCGGCGGCCGCGACGGAATGGACGTCGGCGTTCGCTCATGCAGTTGTGGTGTGGCTGGAGAAGAAAAGTGCTGCTTCAACGGCTCACGGGGAGCGCGGGGAAAACTCACGCGAATACCGGAACCTGACTCTGTTCGAAAGGCGCGCCGTTCAGGCTGCGCTCGTGCAAGAATGGTACTATCGGTTGGTGCAAATGTCCAGCAATTGGGTGAATGGTAGGGGGGTGCGCGCGTATTGTCCAGCGACAGGGTGCCGGTACCTTTCGCGTATGACAGAGTCGTTGACTGATCCACTTCCCGGCCTCGAGCGCGCGGTAGCGGAGCGCCCCAACGATGCGAAAGCGATCGTGGCACTCGCCAATCATTACTGGCTGGTCGGGGCGGGACCCGAGGCGGTGGGCGATCTCGCGTCGCGCGCGATCGCGGCCGATCCCGGGAATCGCGCCGCCTGGCACCTGTGGGCGCTGGCCGAGTCGAATCCGCGCGAGCGCGTGTCCCGCTGGCAGCAGGTATCGCAGCGCTTCCCACAGGACGACCTCGCAAAAGCGAATCTCGCCGATAACGCCGCGAGTCTCGCCGGCGCGGAACACGATTACGACGCCGTCGATCTTGCAATCGTTACCTACGAGGCGCTGCTCGCGACGGCACAGCATCCTGATCAACGAGCCGCGCTCGATAAGGCCATTCGCACACTCAGGGGTTGGAAGTTCTGAGTTTCTCTCGCGTGCGCGCGCCGGGTGGCATCTCTGTATTGGGGAGGTGAGGGTACCCTCTCCGGCGCTACGCTCGCTCGGGCGGAGCCCCAAAGCGCGCGCCCGCCCGCTCCGCGGGGAGGTCGCTGGGTCTCCTTGGTCGCTCGCTTTGGAAAGCGCCTGCGAGGACACCCTCACCTCCCCAGTCCAGTCTGTAACGGCGCGCGCACACACAGTCAACCTCTCGTCCAACCCGTGAGTACGACGCATCGCTCTAACGCGCGGCTCAGCGATGCACTGCACGTCGTCGTGGTTCAGCGCTCGAGCAATTCCGCGGGCATCTCCGACGGCCCCGTAGTCCTGTCCGCGCGGCCATCCGCAGCCACTTGCGCGTGCCACTTACATCGCAGTGTCGAAACCTTGAGCGGTTCGAGAGCACGGTGGGAAGTAGGGAGGAGGGGGCCTGGAGAGCGACTTTCAGCGAGCGACCAGGAGACCCGCGACCGAGCGGAGCGAGGGAGCGTAGTCAGGGGCTCCGCCCGAGCGAGCGTAGTCGCTCTCCAGGCCCCCTCCTCCCTACTGACCGATCGAGATCTCGAACTGCGCGCGCTACCGTCTCGACGCGGGGCTAGTTGACGCGGAGCTAGTGGCGGATGGGCGCGCCACTGTTGCGGGGTTACCGTCGGAGATGTACGCGTTGCCGGATTTCTCGAGGCGGTTTATCGTGCGCTCGATCGCATCGCCGATTACCTGAATCCGGTTCGTGCTGAGTGGATGGAACGCGGGGTCGTGCGGACTCTGCGACGGCCCGCCCGCCACTTCGTACACTGCTTCGTAATTGTAGGTGACAGTCTTTCCGCTCTTCGGATCCTTCCATGATCCCTTGCTCGCCAGCGCGCGGTTCTTCGGCCAGAGTCCCTGCGGCAGCGCCATGGATCTCATTTTGTAACCGGGAACGGCGGAATCCACCGCGAGTGCCAGCCGCGCGATCTGCTCCTGCACGAAGGCATCGGGAAACTTGCTCAGCTGCGCATGCCACTGCGTGTGATTGCACAGCTCGAATCCGTTGTCCACCAGCCATTTCACTTTCGGAAATCTCCACGCGCTCTTCTGGTTCTGAACATTCCGGTCGCCGAAAAAGCTGCGGCCTGCAGCCGCGCCGGAGAGGACACAGAACACGGCTTTATTGTCCCAGTCGGGGTGAGTCTTCCTGAAGTCGAGCCAGATTCCCACGGCACTCTTCGGATCGATCTCCAGCTTGCCGTCTCGCTCGATGTAGCTGAACTGCTCCGGAGATGCATCGTCGAATGTGAACACCACGGGAGACAGTCCACGCGGCAGATCGATTTTCCGGTCCAGAACCTGCGCCATGTTGACGGGCCGGTAGCCCCGCTTGTACAAGAGCTCGAGATCCTGGCGAAAGCTGGATCTCTCCCTCGTGTAGGTGGTATTCCGGTCGCCGAAGAGGTGGTATTCGACCACCATTATGCGCCCCAGCTCGTTGGGGACGCGATCGGGCCTCGCGGCACGTGATGCAGCGGGGCTGGCCTCCGCTGTTGAAACGAACCCGGGACTCGCGCTGTCCGTAGTGGAAAGTGGACCCGCAACGGTGCCCATGGTGTCTGATGATGTCTTCCCGTCCGATTGCTCATTGCACGCGAACGCGAGCACGATGACTGGGACAGCTAATGAACGATACATTTTCCCGAACTTATGTGGATGATTAAGAGCAAGGCCGCGGCGATTCTGGCGATGGTGAAAAGCAGGCGCAAGCCGATCCTGCACGGCCTACTCGCAATAAGCATTCTAGCGGTCGGCACCCTCGATGTGTGGCTGGCAACCTGTGGATTCGACAGTTGCCCAACGCCGCGCGAGATCCAGCAGTTCAAGCCGGACGAGGGCGGGAAAATCCTCGACCGCACCGGCGCGCTGATGGGGCGCCTCGAAACCGTTCGCCGCCAGAACGTTCCCCTCAAGCAGGTTCCCGTCTTCGTTCGCCAGGCCTTCATCGCGACCGAGGACCGCCGCTTCTACCAGCACAACGGACTCGACACGCGTGCGTTCGGCCGCGCGCTCAGCACCAATTTGCGCGCCGGCGGGACGAGGCAGGGATTCAGCACGATCACCATGCAGGTCGCGCGCAATACGTTCGCGGTGAGACAGTACCCGGCGAGATCCCTCCGGCAGAAGCTGATCGAGCTTCGGATCTCGCGGCTCCTCGAGCGTTCGCTCAGCAAGAACGAGATCCTCGAGCTGTACTTCAACGTCATCTACATGGGGAACGGCGTGTACGGTGTGGAGGCCGCAAGCAGAGACTTGTTCGGCCGAGGCGTCGACCGCCTCACGCTGACTCAGGGCGCGATGCTCGCCGCGCTGCCGAAGGGCCCGTCGGCATACACCCCGCGCCGGCATCCGCAGCGCGCGCTCGCTCGCCGCAATCTCGTGCTGAGCCTGATGGTGGATGAAGGCTACGTCTCGACGAACCGCCTGAGCGCACTTCAGGCGGAACGACTCCGGATAGCACGCGACGAGTGGCGGCCGCCCAACGAGAACGATTCGTACGCGCTTGATGCCGTGCGCGCGCTGGTGGATTCGGTGATCAAGGGCGGGACATCCGACATCATCGATCTCACCGTCTATACGACGCTCGACCGTCGCGCTCAGCTCGCCGCCGATAAGGCGCTCAGTCGCCGCGCGTCGGCGATCCAGTCTGAAACTGGACGCCGCACTTTGGTGCAGGGCGCAATGGTGGCGGTCGATCCGCGCGATGGTGATATCCGTGCGCTGAGCGGCGGCAGGAAGTTCGAGCGGGGAACATTCAACCGCGCTCTCGCCGCGCACCGGCAGCCGGGATCGGCGTTCAAGCCTTTCGTGTACGCGGCAGCGCTCGCCGCTGGATACACGCCTTCATCGGAAGTGGATGACGATCCAGTCGATGTGATACAGGGACGCGAGATATGGTCGCCCGCGAATTACAACAACGAGTACTCGGGGCGCATCACTTTCCGTAAAGCGCTGATCAAGTCGGCTAACGCGGCGACGGTCCGCGTGAGCCAGGCCGTTGGAATTCCCCGCATCATCGATCTCGCGCATCGGAACGGAATCGTCAGCGATATACCCAACTTCCCCGCAATGGCGCTTGGCTCGGGTGAAGTCACGCCTCTCGAGCTCGTGAACGCCTACGCGCCGTTCGCGAACGGCGGGTACCGCGTGCGGCCACGCCTCGTCAGGCGCATCGAAGCGGCGGATGGAACCGTATTGTGGAGCAGGGAAATCGAGCCGAAGGCGCAGGTGATGGATCCGCGCGACGCCTATCAGCTCACATCGATGCTGCAGTCAGTCATCAATCACGGAACGGGCCGCGCAATCCGCGACTACGGTGTCAAAGGACTCGTTGCCGGAAAAACCGGAACGACGAACGGCGGCACCGACGTCTGGTTTATCGGCTACACGCCGACGGTGATCGCCGGATTCTGGTTCGGGTTCGACACACCGGCGCAGATCAGTCACGACGCATCCGGCGGCAGACTCGCAGCTCCGGCGTGGGCCGAGTTCTACATGAACGGCTGGCGCGAGACCGCCACCCCCAACGCGTGGACTCCACCCCCCGGCATGACGCGTCGCGTGATCGATCCGCAGACTGGTTACCTGGCGGGAGAGTGGTGCCCGATCAAGCAGCAGGAGTACTTCAAGCCCGGAACGGAGCCACACGTCGAGTGCCCCGAGCACGGTCCCGACATGTACTACGAGGAGCAGCAGAGCGCGGACTGGCCGGATCAGCGCGATTGGGGGAACGACTTCGGCAAAAAAGTCGGTAAGGCAATCGGCAAGATCTTTCGGTTCTGATCTCCTCTGGATCTGCGCGCGGGAGCCAGGGTGGGGGTGCCGCGACGCGACTACGCTCGCTCGGGCGGAGCCGAACTACGCTCGCGCCAGCTTCGCTGGCACTCGCCCGTCTCCTTGTCGCTCGCTGAAAGTCGCTTACGCAACACCCCACCCTGTCTCCCTCTCTCTGGGAACTCGCCCGTGGAGATCAGGCTCGACGATCGTCCGATGACGTCTCGCGGCGCGGTTTCCCGCCCGTGAGATCAGCCCTCGGCGATCGCGTCCGTGATCGGGGTTATGCGAGGATGCCGCGCAACCTTCGGTTGCGCCGCGGTTGCGAACAGTGTGTGGGGGGAGAGGGTGGGTGTCCGCGCAGGCCGAGTTGCGCGTAGCAAGAGACTCGCCGACACGGAGCTATACGATCACACCGGGCGAGGCTCGCAGCGTGTAAGCGCTTAGCGGCCGAAGCGGATACCCAGCCTCTCCCCCCCGCGCAGAGATCTCAGACGAGTCCGAGAAACCCCGATGGTTGCGCGACGAACCCAGGGAAGATGCGATCGAGGGCGCGCGCGCCGAGGTGATCCGACACGACTTGGGCGAAGACGGAGCGGAAGTCGGTCGTGAGCGCGAGGTCGCGCCCTTCGTAGAGCTGCTCCTGCTCCAGGCCCGGCCACTTGCCGTGCACTTTCCCGCCTTTGATGTTGCCGCCAATCACGAACAGCGCGCCAGCGTGGCCGTGATCGGTCCCGCGGTTGCCGTTCTCGCGCGCCATGCGGCCGAACTCGGACATCGTCAGGATCACCACGTCGTCCATTCTATCGCCTAGATCCGTTACCAGCGCGCTGATGGATCTGGCGAAGTCATCCAGGCGCTGTGCAAGCTGCCCCGTCGCTGCGCCCTGATTCACGTGGGTGTCCCAACCCCCGATGTCGGCGAAGGCGATCTCGAGACCAACGTTCGCCTTGACGAGCTGCGCGATCTGCAACAGACGCTGACCGAACTGCGACCGCGGATACTCGGCGCCATTGCGCGGCAGATATTTCCGCGGATTCGCCGCGCGCAGCATCTTCACCGCGTCGAACATCTCCGCCCCGGTGCCGTGCACGAGATCCGCCGAGCCAGTTCTGTAAAGCGCCTCGAGCCGCTCGGCGGAGCTTCCGGTCGCGCGCACGGTGAACTCATCGAGGTTGTTCATCGCAACAGTTGGCGATGGACCCTCTAGCACGCGAGGTGTTTGCGCGGTGAGCGACACTGCGCGAAAGGGAGT
>JBDSRC010000187.1:0-11203 GCA_039929505.1 Gemmatimonadaceae bacterium | reverse complement strand
TGGTCGGGGGGGAGATATCTGTCGATTACCTGTCGCTGCATCGCGCCCTGAAGGTGCATAGATCGCACCGGATGCGAAACGGCCCCGGAATCACTCCGGAGCCGTTTCTGTCTTTCTGATCTTCAGGGTTTAGCGACCGTTGCCCCGGCCTCTGCCCCTGCCCCGATCGTCATCGTCGTCGTGATCGGTGCCGCGGTCGGAACGCTCATGGCTCTTCTCATGGCGCTTCTCCGCCTTGCGGTGCTCCTTCTCGTGACGCTTCTGCTCCTTCTTCCACTGCTTGTCATTCGAGTTCACCCGGCGGGTGCTGAGAATCCTCATCGTGCCGTCGGGATTACGGCGCGCTTTCTGGATGATCAGGTTACCGTTGCTGTCGCGGGTGCGGCGCTCGTAGACCGAGTTGTTGTTCGGACCGCGGCCGACCTGATACCAGCCGCCATCTTCCCTGCTGTACTCGTCGTCGCAAACCCGGTCGTTCGTTCTGCCGAACAGGATATCGCCGATGCTGTTCGTCGAGCGGGTGTAGTCGCAGTTCCTGTTGTCGCGACGGTCATCCCGGACAGTGCGGGTGCTGATGATCGTCATCGAGCCGTTGGAATTCCGACGGGCACGCTGGATCACGATGTTGCCGTTGTTGTCGCGGGTACGGCGCTCGTAGATCGAATAGCCGCTTGCATCGCGACCAACCGAGTACCACTGGCCGGAGTTGTTGTTGATGTCGTCGTTGCGCGAAGCTGTCGGCCTCTGACCGACGACGATCTGCGCATCGAGCGGCGTTGTCGCGGCGATTCCGGCGATCGCTAGACCAATGAGTAGAACCTTCATCTTGATATCCCCCTCGTTATGAGATCGACCAGCCCGTCTCTATTGGATGACTTTTTGTTAGCCTTTCCCTTCTTCGACTTTCCCGCGTCATCGCCGAACAGCACCTTGCCGTTGGCGGGTCTGTTGCGGACGGCCGACGGACAGTCCGTCGGAGCCGGCTGCTGACTCGGGGGTACGCCCTTGATCCAGATACGGCACATCCCCGCCGGCGGTGCATAGCCAGGGGGCACAATCGGATCGCGACGTGACTGTGCCGTCTGCTCGTTTCCGGACCTAACCGGAACCGGGCGCCTCTGCGCATCAGCAACACCAGCCGAGAGGACGAGTCCCGCCACGGCCGGGGCGACGAGGCGCCAGAATGAAGGGTTGGAGCTGCTAAAGAAGCGAATCATGGCCATATGGGGTGCACGAGGGGTGCCATGCCCTAGCTTGTCCTATAACACTATATTTTACAACGACTTATCCTACAAGCCACAACACCCGTAACAGTCCAACTGTCCTAAGAAAAGGACAACTTCCCCACACACCTCAACCGGGTTCCAGACCCCAGGCCTCAATCGCCGAAGGAGATCCCCGTCGCCCGTGCTGTCTGGATGGTGTCGTGATCCAGCTCGACCCGCTTCGGCATCTGGAGGACTTCAGCAAGCGGGACGGTAACAATATGGGGTGATTGCAGGGCGATCATATGATTCCATTTCCCGTCGGCCACCGCGCGAACCGCCGCGCCGCCGAATCGCACGGCCAGCAGCCGGTCGTAGCTGGTGGGCTGCCCGCCCCGCTGGAGGTGGCCAAGTACGAGTGATCTGCATTCTTTCTGGGTGTGCTCCTCGATCTCGTCCATCACACGCTCTGCCACACCGCCTACCCTTACGGCCTGACCGGGTCTCGACGGCCCCATGATCGCGGGTCCCTCCCCTCTTGGGTAGGCACCCTCGGCAACGACGACGATCGAGAAATGCCTGCCTGCCCTGTCACGAGCCCTGATCTTCTCGCAGACCTTTTCTATGTCATAGGGAATCTCGGGGATCAGTATCACATCGGCGGTGCCGGCCAGTCCCGAGTGCAGTGCGATGAACCCCGCGTGCCGTCCCATTACCTCGAGCACGATGACGCGATCATGGCTCTCCGCGGTCGTGTGCAGCTTGTCGATGGCTTCGAGGGCCGTGTTTACCGCCGTATCGAACCCGAAGGTCGTAATGGTTCCGGCCACATCGTTGTCGATCGTTTTGGGAACGCAAACGATTTTCATCCCCTTGTTGCACAGCTGGTTCGCAATGGCCAGCGATCCGTCACCGCCGATCGATATGAGCGCGTCGATCCCCAGTTTGCGGGCGTTCTCGATGACCTGGTCGGAACAGTCGACCTCTTCGCACGTCCCGTCGGGAGCAAAAATCGGATAGTTGAATGGATTGCCGCGGTTGGTCGTGCGCAGGATCGTTCCGCCGAGGTGGCCGATGCCACGAACCGACTCCTTTGTGAGCGGAATGACCTCGTCTTCGCCGAGCAGCCCAGCGTAGCCCTTCTTGACGCCTAGCACTTCCCAGCCGCGATTGACGGCCGAGAGGACGGCGGCACGAATGACCGCATTGAGCCCCGGCGCGTCTCCACCTCCGGTGTTCAACGCGATTCTCATGATTCTAGGATCTCTTCTCCAGCAGTGGGATTACTTCGCCCGGCTTGGCGTGTCGCCCGATCTTCGATTTCTCGAAGACGGGCTGTCCATCGCGAAGAACCTCGAAGCGCCCGCCGCGCGACGGAATCAGCTCGACTTCCGCGTCGGGAAAGCGTCCCTTGATCTCGGCCGCCAGACTGGTGGCCCGTGGGGCGTAGCTTCAAACGGTACAATATTCGATGCTGATTTTCACGGCAGGGAAGGCAGCCTTGCTGCGGTATCGAGAGTACGGCGGGAAGATTCGGGAACTGGTGTGGCGGCGCTCATATGCTATCTAACCCGGTATGTCAGCGAAAGGACGGATGCGCGCCGCATTTACCCTCATAGAGCTCACGATCACGCTCTGCATCATGAGCATACTCTCGGCCATCGCCGTGCCGGGTGCGGGTAGGCTGCTCGACAGCATCCACGTCAACGGCGCGGTGGTGGAGATCACTTCGCTGTTCGGAGCAGCGCGTCACGTCGCGATCGCCCGCTCGGCTCAGGCGAGCGTCGAGATCGATACCGCGAATCGCGTCATCCGGCTCCTGAGTGGCGGCGAAACCATCCGCGAGCGCGAGATCGGGCGTGTTCATGACGTCAGGCTCTCCGCGACCCGGCTGCGTATGACGTACGCGGCGACGGGAATGGGATATGGAGCGGCTAATCTCAGCGTCGTCGTGCGACGGAACGGTTCTGTCGATACCGTTTTCGTGTCGCGACTGGGTCGGGTGCGGCACTGACCTCGGAACTGCCGACGATGATGTCGGGCTCGGTTGCCAGAGTGAGAGGTGCCGGCGCGTCGCTCTCCGCCGCTTCCGATCCGTTTGTGGTTCCGAAGTCGTAGCCCGGGACCGAGATCCGCGGAATCTTCTGGCCTATCATCCGCTCGATGGTTCGGACCATCGCGATCTCGTCAGGCGACATGAAAGTGTAGGCGTCGCCGGTGGCCGCCGCGCGGCCGGTGCGGCCGATCCGGTGCACATAGTCCTCGGGCTGCTGCGGCACATCATAGTTGATGACGTGGGTGATGCCTGACACATCGAGACCGCGCTGAGCGATGTCCGTCGCGACGAGTACGCGAATCTCGCCGGCCTTGAAGCCCTCGAGGGCGCGGGTGCGCTCGCCCTGCGATTTGTCGGCGTGCATGGCGGTCGCGGCGATTCCGCCGTCATTCAGGTGGCGGACGACTCGATCCGCGCCGTGCTTGGTCCGGGTGAAGATCAGCACCGAGTCCATCTCGGATTTTTTGAGCAGCTCCACCAGCAGGGTGGTTTTGCGCTCACGCGGGACGGGGTACACCGCGTGAGTGACAGTGCTCGCGGCTTCGGAGCGGCGCCCGACCTGGACCACCACCGGCTTCCGGAGATAATTGCGCGCCAGCGCTTCCACCTCCGGTGACATCGTCGCGCTGAAGAGAAGTGTCTGCCGGTACTTTGGGATCTCGCTGACAATTCGATTCAGCTGCGGAGCGAAGCCCATATCCAGCATCCTGTCGGCTTCATCGAGAACGAGAACTTCCAGCTCGTCGAACACCACGTTCTGCCGTTCCATGTGATCCAGAAGCCGCCCTGGCGTCGCGACGACGACGTCGACTCCATTGCGGAGCAATTTTGTCTGCGGCTCGATCCCGACTCCGCCGTAAATCGGGACGACGCGCAGATCGGTGTGCTTCCCGTACTTGCGGAAGCTTTCCTCTACCTGCACCGCGAGCTCGCGGGTGGGAGTGAGGATGAGAACCCGTACGCGATGGACGGCAGCACCCTTGGAATCGGTGAGCGGGGCGCTGATCAGATTGTGGACTATTGGGAGTGTGAACCCGGCGGTTTTCCCGGTGCCGGTTTGAGCGAGACCGATCAGATCTCGTCCCGCGAGCGCTAGCGGGATCGCCTGCTGCTGGATCGGGGTGGGATGCGTATACCCGGCATCTTGTACCGCTTTCAGAACTTCGGGGGCCAGCTCCAGATCGGAAAATGCCAGGCCTTCGGCTGTTTCTATCTCGACACCCACATCAACTCTCTCTTCACTCATCCTGAAGCAATATAACTCGACGCGGGAGATACGCAGAAACTCCGGGTTTACGCGCGCATTTACAGTTTACGCGTGCACTTACGGATTCCTTTCGCGTTTTGAGTTGACCGTTTTTGCGTTATCCGTTCTCGCGTGCCTGCCAACTCGGACGGAATCGTGGCAAACACCTACGGTCGCAGAGCATGCAGCACAGATAGCCAGAGCCAGGGAAGAACTTTCCGGGGGGCCGCCTGCACGCAACAACGGACAACGCAAAAACGGTCAACTCAAGACGCGAAAAGAATCTCTAAGTGCCCGCGAAAAACCGGATTAGCTCCCTGTTCACTTCATCCGGCGCCTCCTCGGGCGCTACATGCCCTGCCCCCACCACTTCATGCAGCTCGATACCAGGAATTAGCCGCTGATAAAGCGCCATTCCATCCCGAGGCATAAGGTGATCCTTGCTTCCCCATATACCGATAGCGGGAATCGAAACCGGCGCGAGGCTGCGGCGCTCGGACGCATTCCAGTCGTAGGCGTGAAGGAACTCTCGCAACGCTACCGGCGAACCCGGAAATCTGATCGGAGCCCAGTACTGGTCCACATCCTCATCAGTGTAGGTGCCACGATCTCCATACACGCGGGCGAGCGCCACCTTGACCGGGAGCCGGGGCGTGAAAAATCGCAGAATTGGGAGGAGGAAGCGGGGCGTGAGCGCGTGATAGATCCGCATCGGCGGAACGCCGCTCAATCCCACGGGGGACAACAGGCCGAGTGGGCCCGTGCGGTCGGGATAGCGGGCGGCGAAATGGTAGAGAAGCGACCCGCCCATCGAGTGCCCGACCAGGCGCGGTCGCTCGAGCCCGAGCGCGTCGAGTATTTCCGCCAGGTGCTCGACCAGCGAATCGATTGTGTACTCCGCCGGCGTGGTCGGCTTGTCCGATAACCCATGACCCTTGAGGTCCACGGCGATCGCCCGATATCCGGCTTGAGCCAACGCTGGCATCGTGAAGCGGAATGAATAGACGGAGCAACCCCAGCCTGGGACTAACACCACCGCCGGCGCACCGGTGTTTCCTGTTTCCACCGCGCGGATCGAGAGACCCGAGCGGAGTCGCAGAAAATTGGTTCGATATTCGGAATGTCCGGCCGGAAAAATCTCGCTGGCACT
Organism: Gemmatimonadaceae bacterium; assembly: GCA_039929505.1. GTDB lineage: Bacteria > Gemmatimonadota > Gemmatimonadetes > Gemmatimonadales > Gemmatimonadaceae > UBA4720. Next base: position 5,546 of record JBDSRC010000187.1, on the reverse strand, counting down.
GATGCGGCCTCGCCGGCCAGATCTGATCATTCCGTCAGATCAACTCGATTTCCCTGCCGAGAAGCTTTCCGATCAGGCCGACGCGGAAGGTGACGTCGGTCCACTTCGATTCCGCCCCGTCTCCATCCTCGAGCGGGAAGGTCGACCAGGCCCACGGATGCGTGGTACCCGGGCGCTCCATTCCCTTGTGCGGGTGCCACACGCCGGAGCGGTCGCGATCGTCGGCGAACCGCTCGAACAGCTTCATCCAACCCTCGTTGCGGCGGAGGAAGTTGAGCCGCGCCATCGTCTCGAGCCACATCAGCGCGAACGGAATGTCAGCGTCGACAGCGTTACGGTGGGGGAGCATATCTCCCATCACAAGATGGGGCTGTGATACCATCTTCTTTCCGTACAACTGCACCGCGTCCTGCCTCGGCAGCGCCTGGGTGATCCAGTCGTAGATCCGCTCGACTTCCGAGAAATGCTCGTGCCGGAAAATCGGCATGTGTGCCAGCATTGTCAGCGTATACAGCGACGGCGGGGCCGACTCGGGTGCAAGAACGTGAGTGTTCCCGACCCTCATCCACGGCTTTTCGCCGAGTGGTGAATTGAGATAGGTGACAGTCCGCTCGAGGATGCGGCGGGCCGCGCCACGAAGCCGCGGATCGTTCTCATAGCCGCACTGAGCGAGCGTCGCCGCCGCGGCCTCGCGGAACAATCCTCTGCTGCGGCGAACCAGGTCGTCGTCCCTCGTTTTCGACGCGAGCTCGAAAAGAAAAGCGGGATCATTATCTTCCGCGAGCAGTCGAAAGAGAAGCCTGCGTGCCAAAATTAGCGGCGGAGATTCGGGACTCCACCCGTACTCGATGAGTCGCCGTACCGCCGGGACCGTCCCGATGTGCGCGAAGTCGGCGCTGTTCCTGGAGGGAATGGTGAGAATGGAGCTGTTCCAGGTCCCATCCCTGTGCTGTGTCGCCGCCAGCTTGATCGCCGGCCTGTGCGAGTATGGAAGCCAATCCACGGTCCTGGGCGACGGGTCCGTGATTCGGGCCACCTCCACCATCGACCTGTATTTAATGGGCGCGGCAGCGTGTTCCAGCAGCCACGTCAGAGGGAACGAGATTGGCTCGGCAGCTGGCGCGGAAATCGAAGAGATTGGCTCGGCGGCGGCACTAGGTGCGGTCACGATCGGCGCTCGATACTGGAATTTGGGCCGGCGGAGCGAGTCCCCGGCGGGCAACGCGGGAAGAATACCCGTTTTTCAGCGGGAAGCTAGGGGGCAGGGGCTAAGTCGCTGCCATGTATGAGGTTAGAAGAAGGGGTTCGATTGGCCGGCCGGCGGAGGGTGGTCAGATCGGCCTTTTTCGTGGTTTTGGCGCACTTCGCCAACCCTTTTGCGGTCTTTGGCGTATAAGGTAGTGGGCGAAGGGACGAAGACAACGAGACCGCGACCATCACCCAATCCGCGCCCCCCATCAAATCAACGGAGCACGAATGAAGGTATTTCGCACCGCCATGCTGGCAATCGCTCTTTGCGCTGCCGCCACTTCCGTATCCTCGGCGCAGCAGCAGCCCGAGCAGAGAGGTCAGGGCGGAGGCCGAGAAATGGGCGGAATGATCCTTCAGGGCATCACGCTGACCGAAGCGCAAAAAGTCCAACAGAAAGCCATTCGTGAGAAGTACGTTCCGCAGATGATGAAGCTTCGCAAGGACGCGGAGACCAGCGGAACTCCGATAGATCAGGCGAAGCTGGGCGAGGTCCGCGCCGCGCAGAGCGCGGAGCTTCGCGCTATTCTCACTGCGGAGCAGCAGGTGACCTTCGACCGCAACGCGGCAGAGATGAAGGCCCGTATGGCAGGACGTCGCGAAAAGTAAAAAGTTTGCTGGTGGTGGCGTCCGCCACCACCAGCATCAGAGAGCGTTCAGCTCGGCGTTCGCATCGGAGAGATAACCCATCTCTCGCACTACGCTCTGGGCCTGCTGCGTCACCTGCGTCAGGCCGCCGGACGGAACCTTGAGCCCGCCCGAACGGAATCGCGCCAGCTCGAGGCGCATGGTCCGCAGCAGCTGCCGGCAGTGCTCGAGCTTCTCAGTTGACTCCTTTCGCTTGCGCGCGACATCCGCGAGCGCGCGGCGCTGACGTCGCAGAAAGGCGAGACGTCTGACCCGGTCTTCGCTGCCGTTGTAGTCGAGCGGATTCGCCTGCGACTCGAGAGTGTCGATTTCCTTCTCGACGGATTCGGCGGTTTCGCCCCCGGTGCTTCGCTCCAGGTCCGTGAGTGTCGCTGCGAGCTGCTGAACTTTTCTGAATACCGCATCAGCGGAGCCCGCGACTTCCGGAATCTGGTCGCGCTCGTCCGGCGACATCGTCAGCAACTGGCGGTGTATCTCGCGATGATCGGACTCGGCGTCGCGCAACGTTCCGCCATAGCGGGAGTCAGCGAGTGCCCTCGAGGAAATCCCCGGCACGGCGCTCATCGTCGTCGCCGGGCCGTTGGCACGAGGGTATCCCTCGCTGCTCGCGCGCGAGTACGGCTCGAAAGCCGATGGCAGCGGCAGCGGCGATATAGGAGTGAACAAACCTCCTGGCCCCCTCGCGCGAGCACGCGCGCGAACCTCGCCACGCTTCTTCTCGTCGAACAGCGCGCGCGCATCGTCCAGCGTCTCGGCGGCGACGTCGAAGATGAGCCGGTCGCGAGGCTGGCGGAATACGTCGCGCCAGTCGTAGCCTGCCGCCCAGAGCTTGGAGTATTTGAAGGCGAGAAACACCGTCCACATGATCGAGAACGCGAGGAAGTCGCGGTCGCCGAAGATCGAGATTGGGACGAGTATGGCGTTGACGGCCAGATAGGGCGCGAGCTTCCTGCGGAACGCCACGACCATCGGCGCGTTCCATTTGCTCAGCTCCTCGTGCGACGGCGCCTGGCGCTGGTACGGCGTCACGGCTGCCGGGGGGTAACGATCGCGAAATGTGTCGGTCCTCTCGCGCGGCTCGAGCCTCGTGCGTGAAACCGGCGGCGCGGGCACGGTCGACGCGCGCGTCGCGAGAGTGGGCATACCGACACCGCTCAATGCAAGCGAAAATGCGGCGGCGCTCGGAAACCGGTCGGTCGGATCCTTCTCAAGACACATCATCACGGCGCGCGACAGGTCCTGAGGAAGATCAGGCCACCGCTCGTCGACGGGAACCGGCCGCTCCGACAGGTGCTTCACCAGCATTGATGGAGTGTTCGTCGCGGTGAATGGCGGCTGGCCACAGAGCATCTGATAGCCGACGACGCCCAGTGAATACAGATCACTGCGGCCATCGATTGCGCGGTCACCGGCGGACTGCTCGGGCGACATGTACGCGGGCGTCCCGATCGCCATTCCGGTGGCGGTGAGACGTGAATCGCCGGTATCGGTGAGGGCGCGCGCTATTCCGAAGTCCGTCACCATCGCGCGCCCCGTTTCGGCGTCGAGGATGATGTTGTCCGGCTTGATGTCGCGGTGCACGACGTTGCGGTTGTGGGCGTAGGCGAGAGCATCGGCAACTTCGCGCAATACGCGCCGCGCTTCGACGGCGGGCATGGGTCCGTGCTGCTGCAGCCGCTGTCCGATGTTGTCGCCGGCGATGTACGCCATCACGAAGTAGACGAGGTTGTCCTTTTCTTCGACGGTGTAGATCGGAACGATGTTCGGATGACTCAGCTGCGCGGCGGTCTCGGCCTCGCGCAGAAAGCGCTGTCTGATGTCCGCGCGAAAGCTCAGCTCGGGCGGCAATACCTTGATCGCGATCTCGCGTTTTAGACGGCGATCGCGGGCACAATAAACGATGCCCATGCCGCCACGACCCACCTCGCTCTCTAGCTCATAGTTTGCAGAGAGGATTCGAGCCACATGTGTTCCTAGCTCGTCGTCAGGTCGTATTGGCATGGCGCCGCGTCGAATCCGCAGGTCTGATGTTGCAGTTCATGCCGTGCTGGCGTAAATCCACGAGAGCAAAAGATGCAGTAAGGGAAGGTCCTGGAGTAGTAGTTAAATAAGACCTTTGTATTCGGAATGACAATGTCACAGCGTCAAACACTCCCGGTTCTCCCCTTGAGGGGGACGGTGATCTTCCCCGGTCTCACCCAGCCCATCGCGGCGGGAAGACCTTCAACCTTGCGCGCCATCGAGGCCGCGCTCAAGGGAGACAGGCTCGTCTTTGCCGTCGCCCAGCGCGACAACTCGGAGGAGCCGACCGCCGACATACTGTATTCGATGGGCGTTATCGCGCGCATTGGACAGATCCAACGCGGACTCGGAGGAGTCCAGCTCCTCCTGCAGGGTGAGCAGCGCGCAACCGCGCTGCAGTATTCCACAGCGGACGGTTATCTGAGCGCCGTGATCGTACCGGCGGAAGAGATGACCCCCGTCAGTGAAAGCGATCCGGCCTTCACCGCGTTACAGAAGGAGACGCGCGAGCGCGCGGCCGAGCTTGGCGAGCGGCGCGGATTGCCGGAGGAAGTCGTGCACCAGGTGCTCGACTCAGTCACGGATCCCGGCCGCTTCGCCGACCTGGTTGCGGGCTACATAGAGCTTCCGGTTCCGGAAAAACAGGGTCTCCTCGAAACGCTCAGCGTCGAGGAGCGGCTGCGTCGCGTGCTGGTGCACGTCCAGCGTCAGGTCGGCCTGCTCGAGGCACAGGAAGACATCAAGTCGCAGGTCCAGGAAGAGCTGGGCGAGCGGCAGCGCGAGATGTACCTGCGCGAGCAGCTGAAGGCGATTCAGAAAGAGCTTGGCGACGATGACTCCAGCAAGGAGATCACCGAGCTGAGAGACAAGCTGGTGAAGCTCGCGCTGCCAAAGGAAGCGCGCGCCGAAGTCGAGCGCGAGCTCGGACGTCTGGAGCGCGCCGGCCGTGAATCGATGGAAGCACAGGTGATTCGCACCTATCTGGAGTGGATCGCCGAGCTTCCGTGGAACAAGAGATCGGACGACCAGCTCGAGTTGAATCACGCCGCGACGGTGCTCGACGAGGATCACTACGGCCTCAAGGAAGTGAAGGACCGGGTGCTGGAGTTCCTCGCCGTCAGACAGCTGCGGGCGTTGCAGCTCGCGGAGGAAGTGGACAAGACGGGCGAGGTGCCGGCGGCCAAGCTTCTTCCGGAGAAGGACGAGGCGACCCCCGTGCTCAACGTCAGCGAACACGAGGACAAGATCACCGACAAAACGGAGGCTAAGTCCCGCGCGATGGCGAAGGGACCGATCCTGCTGTTCATCGGTCCGCCGGGCGTCGGCAAGACCTCAATCGCCAAGTCGATCGCCCGCTCTCTCGGGCGCGAGTACGTGCGCGTCGCGCTCGGCGGCGCCAGAGACGAAGCGGACATTCGCGGCCACCGCCGCACCTACGTCGGCGCGATGCCCGGACGCATCATTCAGGGGATGAAGCAGGCGGGCACCAAGAATCCGGTGTTCCTCCTCGACGAGGTCGACAAGCTCGGAACGTCCTTCCAGGGCGATCCGTCGAGCGCGCTGCTCGAGGTGCTCGATCCGGCGCAGAACGACACTTTCACCGATCACTATCTCGGAATTCCGTTCGA
>JBDSRC010000186.1:0-3365 GCA_039929505.1 Gemmatimonadaceae bacterium | reverse complement strand
TACAGGCATTCGCGGGAGGTCCGACTCCAGTTTTCTGGGGGACTGTGATCGTCGTATCCATCGCGGTCTTCGTCATCGGCGGACGAGTGATTCGCGGTCGATTCGAGAACACGACGCGTCCATTTCGGCGCCCAGCCTGAGGAGATTCCCCATCCGCGGGAACCTTCCGCCTGGCTAGCGTAGGATCACTACCGCCCACACCGTTGGCCAGGTGAAGCCCATCTGCGTCGCCACGGTTCCGACGGTGCTGCTGTTCATGTCTCCGCCAATTATCACGCGACTATGAGATGCGGCATCAGTGATGATTGCACGCAGCTGCGCGAGTCGACCGCCCGCACTGATATCCGCCGGAGTGCTACGTGCGTCGAATAAACGCGCAGACCGACGTCACCGATCCGAACGGTGGCAGCGGTCGCCGTCCGTTTGGTCCGGGCGTAGCGCGGTTCGGCTACGCCGGGGTAATTTTGCCCGGTTCGGCATGCCGCGACGAGGATGCCAAGGAGCGCGAAGCCGGTTCCGAGTCGGCATACGACCAGCACGCGCAAAGACGTCACCAGCTAGCATTTATCCTGTCCGCCCAGTGTCCATTTGCCCGAGACTCTACCATGTGCCGCAACATCAAAACACTCGCCAATTTCGCTCCCCCCGCCACTGACGATGAGATCCGCGCCTCGGCGCTCCAGTTCGTTCGGAAGCTTAGCGGAACCAACAAGCCGTCGCGCGCGAATGAAGAGGCCTTCAACCTCGCCGTGGACGAAGTGACGGATTCCGCGCGCCGCCTGATTCATTCGCTCCACACCAGCGCCCCGCCGCGAAATCGCGACGAAGAAATGCGAAAGGCGCGCGAGCGGTCCCGCCAGCGGTTCGGTGAGCCGGCTGCGACAACGAGGGCAAACTGATGCGACGACACACTTGCTGGACCCTCGCGATGCTAAGCATGCTCATGCTCGCGCCGGGCGCCGGAGCGCAGCGCCCAGGTGGGCCCCTGCTCGAAGCCGTCGCCTCGGCGATGGGTGGCCGCGAGCAAGTACTCGGCGTGGGAACCCTCGTCCTCGAAGGAATCGGGGAGAACTACAATCTCGGGCAGAACACATCGCCTAACGCGGCTCTACCGGTTTTCGCGGTCACCGAGCTCCGGCGTACGATCGACTTCGGCAACAGGAGGTGGTGGCAGGACCACACACGCGAGCCGCGATTTCTCACGGGAAATCCGGCTCCGCAGCGCATACGCTCAGGCTACGACGGGGTAGCATTCGATGTGCTGCCCGACGGCACGATTCGTCGTGCCGCGGCACGCGCCGATGTGGATCGTGCGAACGAGCTATTGTATCACCCGATCGGCTTTCTCAGGGTGGCACTCACGCCCGGCACTGAGCTCACCGAAGAGCGCTCGCGCGGGGACTTGCGGCACGTTCGCATGAACGCCGCCGGCAACAAGTTCGCGATTTTCATTGACCGCCGGACCATGCTCCCGGCACGCATCGAAAAGGTCGTGTATCACCCGGTGTTGGGTGATGCCGTTCTGGCAACTGAGCTCTCGAATTGGCAAAGGGTAGACGGAATCATGCAGCCGATGCGAATCGCACAGCGGCTCGACGGACGCTGGCCGCTATCGGACCTCATGTTCTCGAAAGTCAGCATGAACGCAGCGGTCGGCGATTCTCCGGCCTCGGCAGAAATCAAGTCAGCTCCGCTAACCGTCCCGACCATCACTGTCACATCCGAGGAAATATCGCCGGGTGTGTGGTATCTGGCGGGACAGTCGCACCATAGCGTTGCGATCGAGATGCGCGACCACATCCTGCTGGTCGAGGCGCCACAGACCGAGGCGCGCACTCTGGCGGTCATTCAGAGAGCACGTACGCTCCGGCCGGGCAAGCCGGTGCGGGCAGTCATCAGCACCCACCACCACTTCGACCATACCGGAGGCGTGCGCGCCGCGCTCGCGGAAGGCCTGACCGTCATCACCCATGCGCGCAGCGAGGCTTTCCTCGAAGAAATCGCACGGAGGCGTCACTTCATTGTCGCTGATGCGCTGGCAGGTTCCCGCCGGCGCCCCCGCGTCGACGGAGTCGGGGCGCGGACCGTGCTCAGCGATGGCACACGCAGGGTGGAGATTCACCAGCTTCAGGGCAGCAAGCACGCGGAAACCTTGCTGATGGTCTATTTGCCCGCCGAGAAACTGCTGATCGAAGCGGATGTGTACAGCCCGCCCGCGCTGAACGCGACGACCGTACCCCCTCAACCGTTCGCCGCGAATCTCATTGAGAACATCGATCGACTGCGCCTCGACGTCCAGCGCATCGTTCCGATTCATGGGCGCGTCGTACCGATCGCCGATTTGCGCGCGATCCAGTAACGGCCTCTGAGCAGTGGCCGAGCCTGCGGTCGATCACGCGACGTCGCACCCTGAGGTCAACGCGTTGCTCGCGGTACTGCTGGGTGAGCTTCCCGGGATTCTCACTGATAAGCTCGTCGGAGTCTATTTGTTCGGATCGGCGCCAACTGGCGATTTCGACCGCGAAAGTGATGTCGATGTCGTAGTGGTAACGTCCGAGAACGTTGCGAGCAACACGTTCACGGCACTCGCGGCAATGCATGAGCGACTGGCAGCAACCGATTCATGGTGTGCCACGCAGCTGGAAGTCTCATACATTCCGACACGCGAGATTCGCCGTTACCGTCCGCCTGATGTCCTGCATCCGCGCCTCGATCGTGGTCGCGGTGAGACGCTCCACATGATGTCGCACGATGCGGACTGGGTGGTTCAGCGCTTTCTGATTCGCGAGCGCGGGTCAGTGCTAATGGGGCCATCGCCGGACACGTTGATCGATCCGGTGTCTGCGGATGACTTGAGGAGGGCGATGCGGGAGCTGCTCGGGGAATGGCTGGCACCGCTAATCGAATCGCCCCCGGTTGTGCGCACGCGAGGGTATCAGGCTTTTCTCGTGCTGTCGGCGTGCCGGATACTGTACACTCTGAAAACCGGAGACGTGGTCTCAAAGCGCGCGGCCGCACTCTGGGCTGAAGAAGCGCTGGATTCGCGATGGACTCCGCTGATAAGGAGGGCATGGATCGGACGACAGAATCCCGACGAGCCGCCAAGGCCAGACGATCTCAGCGATAGCTGGAGCTTCATCAGCCACGCACTCGAGATCGCGAGAACGTGAGGCGCCGACCGTCGCCGGAGATTATCGCGGCTGTGATCACCGGAGCTGTGAGCGGCGTGAGCGGCGGGCTTCTTTTCGCGACTCTGCACGCGATCGTGATCGTCCCCATCTGGGATCGCATGACTGGCGGGCTCGTCTTCGGCGCTGTCGCGGGAGCCGGCGCCGGGTGGGCATTCGCCGAGTGCTATCCGGCCG
>JBDSRC010000185.1:0-7455 GCA_039929505.1 Gemmatimonadaceae bacterium | reverse complement strand
CTTCCGAAACTGCGAGACGAAGTACGCCTTCACGTCGTCGGGCCGTGCCAGCGTCGTCGCGTTGCGGGCACGCAATACTTCCTGCTCGGTATAAAGCGCGGTGATGTCCTGAACCCACGCGAGGGTGATCGACGGATCCAGCGGTCTGAGCGCGCGCAGTACCGCCGAGTCGATGGAAACATCGCTGCTCTGCGGATAACGCTCGGCACCTTCCCGGCCCTGCATCACCGAGGGCCTCGGAAAGCGCACGAAAATCGGCTGCGTGAAATGTGGATGTCGAACCATCAACTGCCCCTTCTCGAGTGTCGCCAGCTTGGTCCGGGTCGCCGGGCTCAGGACGGCGTAACCAGGCGTCGAGAGCTCGTCGGGATCCATCCGGCCGAACAAGGCCGTCCCCGAGTTACCGACAACCCGGCGGTGTACCTGCGAGCGGAACTGCTGCGCGCCGAACAGCACGAGTCCGAGATATCTGCCCCGCTCGGCGATGTCGAGCAGCATTTTCCGCACGTAGGTATCGGGACCATCACCAGGCGCATACTTGTTCAGCTCGTCGACGAAGACGATCAGGTGCTTGACGCCAAGGTCTCGCCGCTCGAGGTGCTCGCGAAGCTTTGACACGATGCGGGCAAAGATGAGATCCTGCGCATCTTCCTCGAGATTGGCGACGTCGACTACGTACACCGCGCGATCCTCAAAGCTCCCGAACGGGAGATCGCTTACGGCACCCGTATCGGTGACAAGTCCCGCGCAGCGGGTAGAAATGTTCGAGAGCCGGTTGCGAACCTTGCGGATGGTCGCGACGTGGTGGGTGCGCCAGCTGTCTCCATCCTTTCTCTCCATTCCCTGCAGCACGTCGCGGAACCAGGCGTCGAGATCGCCGAACGACTGGACGGTGTGCTTCTTCTGGAGGATGGGATCGGAGAACTCCCTGTCGACGATGTTTTCCTTGATGAAATCAATAAGCGCGTCCGCTTTCGCGTCGACATCGTCCTTGTTGAGGAGCACCTCGGCGAACTGGAGCACCTCGCGCAACCCCCACGTCAGCGGAGTGACGTTGTCGAGCAGCGCTTCGTTGTTGCGGAAGGTGTTGAGAGTCAGGCCCTTTGCGGTGTACGGCGCGAAATACTCGACGTGCTCGAAAGGCTTTGGCTCGACGCCGAGCTTTTCGTAGAGTAGCTCGTCAGACGGCTCGATCCGGCCGGGTTGGTCGAGATAGCAGAGATCGGGGCCTTTGACATTGAAGCAGACCGCCGCGATCGATCCCTTGTCCTCGGGGAAATGCTTGAAGACCGACGACAACAGCCACTCCACCGCGCTGGTCTTGGTCGCGAGGCCCGACACGCCAGTGATGTTCAGGTGCGCCGCTTCCGGACCCAGCAGAAAATCAGCATCGAGATAAATCACGGCGTCGGTCGGGCCGGCGCGGTAGACGCCGACAGGAATACCGGTGTGCGCGCCGTCGCGCAGATAGCCATCCATTCTGAGGGCGACCTGGACGTCCGCTTCTTCGGCGAGAAAAACCTGACCCATCGGAACCGGTTGAAGAGGCTCCTCCGGTATCTGTCTTAATACCGCCGCCGTGTAGAGACGAATCTCCGCCCGCTCGGTTGACGCAAACCCTGCCTGGGTGGGCGATCCGTCGTGGCCCATCACGTCGTGCAGCGGCGTCTGGAGATCCGTGTAGCTGAATCCCTCGACGATTATCCCGAAGATGCGCGGAATCTGGCCGCCGACAGGATGAGAGCCGTCCACGCGGACGATCGTCCCGATCCCGACCGGCGAGTCGATCGCGGTCCAGAAATGGAACTCGTGCGGAGTGTTTGGCTTTCGCTCGGTCGCGACGACGCGTCCGAGAGCTTCGAGGCTCACGAGATCGCCCTCAGAAATTCCTCGCAGTCCCGCACGCCGTACGCCATTTTGTCCCAGCGCCCATCGGGCAGCGAGAGCGGAGACATCTCGGCCATCACCCAACCTGAAATTTCGTCTGCCCGCTCAGTGGGTCTCTCGCACTCGGCGACTTCCACTCGCACGAGGCCCCACATCGCATCGTGACCTGCCGCATCCCGAACGCGGAGGTACCAGCTGATCACGGAGCTCCGGGAGCGGGGCGATACGCGGAATACCGATGAGCGCTCGCCTTTGGCGAGTCCGAAGACTGTTCTCAACGCATCGCCCTCGGCGAAAAGAGTGCGGTGGCTCTTGACGACGCCGATCGCGGACGATGAGGAAGCAACGCGCTGATTTCCGCTGATTCCTCCGTCGATGAAGAGCGAGGCTTCGCCGTGCGCGCACCAGGCTTCGGCGAGCTGGTGCTCCAACAGCTCACGCATGTCGTCCACGGCGCGCATCGCGCGTTCGAGCAGCGCCGCTGGATGCAGGCTCGGAAACGCGCCGCTCTGATCCGCCGTCGCCGTGTCGACGATGTCAACGCGCGAGGCTACCTCGCGGAGCTCGGGCAGATACCGCAGTGGCAGAAAAAACTTTCGCTGCACTTTTGGGGGCTGGTGCCCCCACGTGATCATGCGGCGATTGACGCGGACGCGGATCGCGGCGGAGGCGGTGCCGTAAACCACCGGGATTCCCTGATGGTGCCCCATTATCTGAACGCGTTGGGCGCCGTCGAGAAATGCACCGAATCCCGACGGGGTTTCCGGGCCCACATCGGGAACCTTGATCGCGCGGAGTGAGCTGCCTTCGACGAGTTGAGCGGCGCGCAGAACCGGAGGATCCGCGGACGCCGGCGTCTCGATGGTGGCCGCTCCCTCGATCGCGCTGACTCCGGGCAGGCGCTCGATCAACATTCGGAGCGCTGCCTGGCTCGCCGCGTCACGACCGGCGTTACTCACTAGCATTTGTCCGCTACTCCAGTCCGATGTCCCACGCCTGCTCGAGATCCTTCTTCGAGTAGGCGCGGAAAGCCGTCAGCGTGTGCGTTGAGCGGATGCCGGGAACGACTGTCAGCTCCTCGGTCACGATTCTGGCGATCGCTTCGTGCTCGGACACTTCAACCATGGCGACGAGATCCCATTCGCCCGACACAGAATACACCTGCGAGACACCCTCGATTCCCGCCAGCTTCGTCGCGCACTCGGCGATCCGCTTCGGCTCGGCCTTGATAAGTACGATGGCGGTAATCATGAATCTGGCTGGTGGGAGAGAGGTTTAGCGGTGCGGTGTCAGCCGCCGTGCGCGCGGCGCCCGCAAGCCGATCCTACTATACTTGTGTGCTGCACTCGAGTGTCGTCGGCGTCGCCGCGCGGCGACGAGATCTATAACATTACCGGCGCGGCGCAGGCTGCGCCACGGCGCTGCTCAGAGGACTGGATGCTGGAATCGGAGGAAGTTGGAGATCGCCCGGAAACCCAGGCCGGGCGTGGTCAGAATCTGATCTATACCCTTCCGCATACGGCCGAGTCGATTGCGGAATTTCTGCCTCCGGTTCTCTCCCGGATCGATCCGGCGGGCGGTGGTACCCAGGTGGTGGTCGTCACTCGCTCTCCCGAGACCGCGATCGCCGTCGCGGAGACGATCCTCGGACTCTCGGGCGCCGCCGGGATCGAGGTTGTTCCGGTCACCGGCGCGGCACGCGCGGCAAGAATCTTCAAGGCTCGACCGGTTCTCGCCGTCGCGGGAACCGCTGAGGAGCTCGGGGCTCTCGTCGGCGCGTCGGTTCTGAAGCTGGATACCGTTCGAATTGTCGTCCTCGCGTGGGCCGACGACATTCTCGAGAATGGGCCGGAGACCGTCGGCGCGCTCGAGGCCCTTCTTGCCGAGCTGGGCGATGCCAGCCGCGTGATCGTCGCGCGAAAGCTCACTCCGGCGGTCGAGGATCTGGTAGAGCGATACGCCAGGCGAGCGCGGCGCGTTCCGTTGGCGGAAGTCGAAGTTCCCATCGCTCCGGCTGACTACCAGCTCCCTCATGTGAAATACGTCACGATCGGTGGCAGCGCGCGCGGCTCAGCATTGCGGCGCTTGCTCGACGATCTCGATCCACCGTCCGCCACCATCATCGCCCGCGGCGGAGCGGCCCTGGCCGAGGTCCGTCACATTCTCCGCACGCTCGGCTACGAGCACAACGACGACCCGATCCACGCCACGGAAGGCGAGCTCAAAGGCGATACGCACGCCGTGATCTACTACCAGCCCCCGGTGACCAGTGCCCAGCTTCACGCCGCGGCGTTGGCGAAACCCGCTGAAGTGGTGGTTCTGGCTCAGCCCGCGGAGGTTGCGCCGCTGCGAGAGCTCGCGGGTGGCCGGTTGATTCCACTCACTCTTCAGGGACCGGAGCGCCGGGCGCAGGACCGCGAAGATGCGGTGCGTCAGGAGCTGCGCGCGGTGTTGACGAGGGGAGTTCCACCGCGCGAGATCATTTTTCTCGAGCCGCTTCTGGAAGCCTTCGACGCCGTGGAAGTCGCGGCGGCTGCCCTTCAACTGCTCGACCGGGAACGCGCTCAACGTCGCCACGCCGCCGAGGCAGCAACGCGAACCGGCGCGGCATCGGGCGCTGATGCGGGTCGCGCCACGACGTCGTCGAAGAGCGGCGGCGAGATGATCCGGCTGTTCATGACAATCGGAACCCGTGACGGCGTGAAAACCGGCGATCTGATGGGTGCGATCGCTGGCGAGGGCGGAATTCCCGCCGACCGCGTCGGAAAGATCGACCTCAGGGAAAGTCATTCCCTGGTCGAGGTCGCGGCTGGAGATGCGGCCTCTGTCGTCGCTCGACTGAACGGCGCCACGATTCAGGGACGTCGGGTGGTGGTGAGAGGCGAGCGGGATAAGGAAGACCGAGATCGCGCTGGCAGCGGACGCGAACGCCCGGACCGCGATGGCGGGCGTGACCGTGGGCGGCCCCCTGGAAGGGATCGCCCCGCGGGAAGAATGGATCGAGGGGATGCGGGGAGCCGGCCTCCCCGTCGCAGCGGGCCGCCAAGGGGTCGCGACCGGTCGTGAGCGGTCCGTTTCACCAGACCGGCGGGTGGATCGAGGTGATCGCCGGGGTCATGTTCAGCGGTAAGAGCGAAGAGCTCATCAGGCGCGTCCGGCGCTCGATGATCGCACGCAAGCGAGTTCAGGTTTTCAAGTCTCACCTCGATTCCCGCTACGCGGGGATCTACTCCGTCTCGAGCCACGACGGCCGGCAGGTCGAAGCCATCCCAGCTGATTCAGCGGCGCAGATTGCGCAGCAAATCGACCCAATGGCCAACGTCATCGCGATAGACGAGGCCCAGTTTCTGGATAATGGAGTCCTTGCACTCGTCAGCTCGCTCGCGGCCCGCGGGCGCCGGGTAATCGTTGCCGGAACCGACACCGACTTCCGGGGAGAGCCCTTCGGCGCAATGCCCGCTCTAATGGCAATTGCTGAGGTTGTGGACAAGCTGCACGCGATTTGCGTTCTGTGCGGGGGTCCCGCCAGCCGCAATCAACGGTTGATCGGGGGGAACCCTGCTCCGTACAACTCACCGCAGATAATGGTGGGCGGAACGGAATCGTATGAGGCGCGCTGCCGGATGTGTCACGCTGTTCCAGCGACCGACGCCTCGCAGGTTCCGCTGCTTTAGTCCCGCATTTCGCGGCTTAAAGGAGCAAGCAGCAGTTTACGCGTGACAGGTGTAACAAAGTGTTCTACCTTGCCGCTCTGTTCGGCTAGCGGTGGGCTCACTTGAATTCCCGACAGATGATTCTTATCGGATTGACCGGTAACATCGCCAGCGGAAAGTCGGAAGTAGCGCGGATGCTCGCGGACCGGGGGGCGACCCTGATTGACGCCGACGTTCTGGCGCGTGAAGCGGTCGAGCCTGAGACTCAGGCCCTCAGGGACATCGTGAAGCGGTGGGGCAAGGAAGTACTCGCGCACGACGGAAGTCTCAACCGCAGGGCTCTCAGGCAAGCAGTGTTCACGGACCAGGCGGAGCTCGACGCGCTCAACCGAATCGTTCACCCGGGCGTCACTCGCTTGAGAGACCGCGAGATCGCAGCGGCCCGCGCGCGCGGCGACGACCTCGTCGTGTGTGTGATCCCGCTCCTCTTCGAGCGCAATCTCGTCGACGAGTTCGACGCGATCGTGCTGGTCGATGCGCCGCGCCCGCTGAGGCTCGAGCGCCTCGTGACCACTCGCGGCCTCGAGGAAACCGACGCGATGAACATGATCGCGGCGCAAATGCCGGCCGAGCTCAAGCGGGCACGCGCGGATTACTGCATCGATAACATCGGGTCGCTCGAAGATCTTGAGCGCGATGTCGACGCGCTCTGGAGCTCTCTTCACCGAGATGCAGTAGGCTCGGAGACGGCCGCGCAGGTTTCTTGACACGTTTGCGGGGCGCGGATAGACTTCGCGCCCTGCGTCATAGCGTGTCCCTCTCGCCGGAGTCGTGTGGCAAACATCCCCGCTGATCTCTCCTACACGGAAGAGCACGAGTACGTCCGCAAAGCGAAGGACGGCACGGTGGAGATCGGAATCACCGACTACGCTCAGGGTGAGCTTGGCGACGTCGTCTACATCGAGCTCCCCAAAGTCGGGTCGAAGTTCGCGAAGCACGATGTGTTCGGCACGATCGAGGCGGTCAAAGCCGTCTCGGAGCTCTTTTCACCGATCGCCGGCGAGGTCGTCGCGATCAACGAGCGGCTCGACAAGGAGCCCGCGCTCGTCAACAGCGATCCCTACGGCGCGGGGTGGATGATAAAAGTGCGCCCCGATGATCCGTCCGAGACCGACCGGCTCATGAAGTCGGACGCGTACGGGAAGCAGATAGGTCAGTAGTGTAGTATCGGTCAGCCACGACTGCCCACGGAATCATCAGCCAGCCAATCAAAGCGAACCACCCCAACGACCTCGCGTCGGGAGGCGGCGGCGTCCACGGTCCGGAAGCCCACATCACCGTCGAGATGATTATGAGCGACCAGAGCGCGAGCGGTCCAATCCATTTCGTGGCGCGCCGGTCGCGAAGGTAGATAACGATTCCGGCAACCCAGATCGCGCCTTCGATGATGAGGCTGCCGGGAATGGAGTTCCAGAGTCCGAGCCCCACTCGCGCGCTCCCGGGCCAGAATGGCAAGTCAGGAGCGTGGGTGATGAAATCGAGGATCCAGTGGCTGACTACCAGGGCCCAGATGATGACGCCGGTTCGGTGCGAAATCCCGGCAAGTCGCGACAGCGCGGCCAGGATCGCACCCCAGACGATCGCCATCAGAAGGCTGTGTGACCAGGGGTAGGAGTCGAACACGAGTGGGTTGAACGCCATCGCACCCGGCACGATCCGAACGTGCTCGATCCCGGCGAGAACGAATATCGGCCACACGAGATCGAGGGCTGTTACCGCCGCCATGAACCAGCCAAGTGATACCGTCGGCGCGACGCGCTTGGTCGCGAGCGCCAGAGCCATGTGACCGACGAACATTATAGGCGCACGGACGTCATCGCCGGACCATCTACCAGGGGATTTGCGGCGAGCGGTA
>JBDSRC010000184.1:0-2905 GCA_039929505.1 Gemmatimonadaceae bacterium | reverse complement strand
CACATCGACGTGATGGACGGACGCTTCGTCCCGAACCTGACCTTCGGCGCCAGGGTGATCGAGTCGGTGCGGAAGCTGACGAAGCTGCCACTCGATGTTCACCTGATGGTCGTGGAGCCGGAGAACTATTTCGAGAGCTTCGCCGCGGCCGGCGCGAACGGAATGTCGATTCACACCGAGGTATCCCCACACCTTCAGCGCCAGCTCAATCGAATTCGCGAGCTGGGATGCAGAGCGGGCGCCGTGGTGAATCCAGCGACGCCGCTCACCGCCGTCAGTGAAGTGTTACCCGACCTCGACCTGCTGCTGGTGATGACGGTGAACCCCGGGTTCGGCGGACAGAAGTTCATCGAAGGCTCGGTCGATAAGGTGCGGAGAGCGCGAGAGATGCTCGCCGACAACGGAAGCAACGCGTTCCTGGAAGTAGATGGAGGGGTCGACCGGAAGACAATCGCGAAAGTCTGGGAGGCGGGCGCGGACACTTTCGTGGCGGGAAACGCGATCTTCGGCGCGAAGAATCCGAAGGCCGAGATCGGCGAGCTCAGAGCGCGCTGCACGGCTCAGGTATGACCGGACGGCGGCAGCTCTATCTGGGTCTGGTGGTAGTTGCGATAGTCAGCGGTATCGCCATGAGCGCCACCAAATATCTGCGGCGTGAGCTCTTTCCCGTCGCGCTCGGCAGCAAAGCGCCGGATTTCACCGCGATCACGGTTGATTCCGCCCCGCGGCCTCGCAGTCTCTCCGACTACAAGGGACAGGTCGTGATGGTCAACGTGTGGGCGACATGGTGCCTGCCGTGCCGCGTCGAGATGCCGAGCATCGAGGCGCTCCACCAGGCTTACGCGTCGAAGGGCTTCAAGGTCCTGGCGGTGAGCGTCGACGACCCCGGTCACATCGATACGATCCGGGCATTCGCCCGGCAGTACAACCTCACCTTCGAGATCCTTCACGACCCCGACAAGAAGATCGTCGAGCAGTACGACATCCTTGGCTATCCCGAAACGTTCATCATCGGCCGCGACGGCGTGATCAGGAAGAAGCTGCTCTCGGCGACGGACTGGAACTCCCCCGATCATCGAGCGCTCGTTGAGAGACTGCTTGCCGAACGGGCGGAGTAGCGGGCGATGACGCTGATGCTCGGGATCGAGACATCCTGCGACGAGACTTCGGCGTCGGTTCTCGAGGGAGCCGGCGACGATGTTCGGCAGAAGTCTCTCGTCATCCTCTCCCAGGACGTGCACCGCGTCTATGGCGGCGTGGTACCGGAGATCGCGTCGCGAGCGCATCTCACCAGCATCGTCCCGGTGGTCGAGCGCGCGATCGAGGAAGCAGGGACCAGCCTTTCCGAGATCGATGCGGTAGCGGTGACGCATGCCCCCGGACTCGTCGGCGCCCTCCTGGTTGGAATGAGCTACGGAAAGGCGCTGGCTTTTTCCCGCGAGATCCCCCTCCTTGGCATCCACCACATGGAAGGGCATCTGTTCGCCGCCGCACTGGAGCATCGTGATGCAGTTCCGCCGTTCACGGCGCTGCTCGTTTCGGGCGGACATACATTGTTGCTCGATGTCGAAGCATGGGGCAGCTACAGACTGCTCGGCGCCACTCGTGATGACGCAGCCGGCGAAGCCTTCGACAAGGTTGCCAAGCTGCTGGGGCTGCCGTATCCAGGTGGCAAATACGTCGAGGAAATCGCGCGCAATGGCGATCCCAGGCGCTTTCAGTTCGGCCGGCCGATGCTCCGCAAAAACGCTCTCCCCACTGACGACGATTACTATGCGTTCTCGTTCAGCGGGTTGAAGACAGCGGTGCTGAACGCGGTACGCGGCTCCAAAGATCTCGAAGCCGACAAATCCCACATCGCGCGGGCTTTCCAGGATTCACTCATCGAGACCCTTGTCGAGAAGACGTGGCGCGGCGCGAGCGCTTTCGGGCGCCAGCGCGTGGTCATCGGCGGAGGAGTAGCGTGCAATCGCACTCTGGCGGCGGCGATGCGAACGAGAATGGAGCGTGAGGGTACGACCGTATTCACGCCCAGTCCACGGCTCGCCACCGACAACGCCGCGATGATCGCCCGCGCGGGGTTCTTCAGATTCGAGCGGGGCGAGAGATCGGGCCTCGATCTCAACGCATACGCGAGCTGCCCTATCCCCGGCCTCCTCACCGCCTAAATTCGGTACCAATGCAGACCAACTATCCAGGCACTGTCGTCTATCCTCTCTCCTACGACATTGGCCCGCTTCAGCTGACCGGATTCGGCTTTGCGGTTCTGATGTCGTTCGTGGTTGCCCAGATCATCGCGCAGCGGGAGCTCGCTCGGCGCGGCCACGACCCTGAGCCAATTGGCGATCTTATTTTCGCGGCGGTGATCGGCGGCCTGCTCGGCGGCAAGATCTATTACGCGATCCTGATGAAGGACATGGGCGCGATTCTCAGTCGCGCCGGATTCGTGTTCTGGGGCGGACTAATCGGCGGAATTCTGGTGACTTACCTCGTCATCCGGTACAAGAAGCTGAGCTTCACTCGCATCAGCGACGTCAGCGGGATTGCGATCGCCGCTGCGTATTCAGTTGGGCGAACCGGCTGCTGGGCTGTCGGTGACGACTACGGACGCCCGTGGACCGGGCCGCTCGCGGTAAGCTTCCCTGAAGGTGCGCCACCTTCGACGGTCGCGAGCATGACCGAGCTGTTCAACACTCCGGCGCCCCCGGGCGCGTTACCGAACGACGTTCTATCCGTTCATCCCACTCAGCTATACGAGACGGCGCTCGGGTTTGTGATGTTCGTGGTGCTGTGGCGCTTGAGAGATCACAAGCACGCGGAAGGGTGGCTGTTCGGGCTGTACTGCGTCCTCGCCGGAGTCGAGCGCTTCGTCATCGAGTTCGTGCGGGCCAAAGACGATCGGTTT
>JBDSRC010000183.1:0-3598 GCA_039929505.1 Gemmatimonadaceae bacterium | reverse complement strand
TCAGCGCCTCAGCGTCAGTCGCCGAGAGTCCGTGCTCGCGCTGCAGATCTTCGCGAAGACGACGTGTGCCTATTGGAAGGTCGCGGGTGAGGATCGGAACGCCATCGTCGAGAATGTTGATGTTGGTGACTTCGTGACCGATATTCACCAACCCAACGGTGCCGTCCATCGCGGCCGGGTAGTTGATTTCGAATGCGTTGTGAAGCGCGAAGGCGTCCACGTCCATCAGCGTTGGGCTGATTCCGGCTTCCGCCAGAATACGGAGCTTGGCCTCGACCAGATCGCGCTTGGCGGCGACGAGCAACACACTCATCTCGTCCGCGCCGGCGTGCCCATTGTCGTCCAGTATCTGAAAGTCCAGCTCGACGGAATCGACATCGGGGACGTGCTGTTCCGCTTCCCAGCGCATCAGCTCGCGGGCCTGAGCCTCTTTCACCCGCTCCGTCTTGATGCGCTTGATGATCACATCGCGGCCACCAACGGCGGCGACGACTGATTTTGTGTTCGCGTCGACGGATTCTATGGTGCTGCGAATGACATCAGAGACGAGGTGCGGATCCATCACCTCACCGTCGACGATTGCGTCGTCGGGGAGGGGGGTGATCGCGACCTTCACGAGCTCTGGTGCGGACTTCGAGTGATCGACTACGGCGACCTTAACCAGGCCCGAGCCAATGTCGATCCCTATCGTAGTCTTCTTCCGGCCGAATAACGCCATCGTGGCCCTTCATGGATGAAAAGAAAAGTGCTCGTAACCGTGTGCGTGCATTTACGTGTGGGACCGCTGGGGCATTGATGCCTTGCGAGGTCCGGCACGGGTGGTTCAGCCCTAGACACGATTCAATTGGCACGAAAGTAACGGTGGGCCCGGGGCGCTCAGAAAAGCTCGGACCACCCCCGTCGCGCAACTCGGACGATCCTTATCGAATCATCTGAGCCCCGCGCGACAGTAGCCAGCACGCCAATCCGCCTCACGCTCACGCGCGGGTCTCCTTCCCTGCCGACTACGGCGACGAGCCAGAAAAGCGAGGAGTCGAGTCGCGTGATGTAGACGACTGACGAGTTTTCTCCCGCGGCCACGGACCGTGTTTCGACTCCGCCGAGCGGTGGTCGGTCGGAAGGCAAGCCACGAAGGTGGTCGAGTCCGGCCTCGATCGCAGACTCGGCTGCGGATAGCGAGGCGTCGCGCCGGGAGATCGCCGCGGCGGTTCGCGTTTCTTCGTTGACGGCGAAGAAGAGGGCGGCCAGGAGAGCGGCGATCAGGACTACCGCGAGGAGTGCGAGCGCCAGCGCGAAGCCGGGCGGCGACTGCCCGCAGCGGTTTTCTGACCCCACCCGCCGCGAGGCGGATTTGCGCATCCCGCTACCGGTTGCGAATGGCAATGGAGGCAGTGGCGATCTCCGGGACGGAGATTCCGGGGCTTCCGGGACGGCGGTTTTTCGCGCGTTCTGCGCGCGCCGTTACATCGACTCTGGTAATCGAGAGTGCCGAACCCACACCTGGCACGCGTTCACCCTCAGCATTGAAGTACTCGAGCAGAAACCCTGTCTCCGCATTGTCCGGGGTGTACCTCCGGTACGGCCCGCTCACGGGCTGGACCGCACCGCAAGCCGGGACTCCGAGCGCATTGCACCGGCGATACCCGAGATTCCACTGGGAGTCCGACGACCGGTACAGGCTGTAGCGCCCCCGTCGGATGAATCGAACCGGAGCTCCTCGTTTCACCGGTTCAGCGGGCGGTGATTGAAGGGTCAGCAGGAAGCCCTCTCCGGGTTCGGCTCCATCCGCGACACAGTTGGGACTGCCTGACCGCGCTGTAAGCGCGGCGATACGGTGCCGGTTCCACTCGCCGCCCGGTGAATCGGGGCTCTCTCTATAGATGAGGGCCAAGTCTCCCGTGTCGGGCACCAGCAGAAAGCTCGTCAGCGTATTCCCGGTCGCCGATTCGCCGGCCAGCGCGATCGAATTCCCGGATATCGTGCGGCAGGCAACCGATGCCCCGATCGCGGCGAACAGCTCGAGCGCGGAGTCAGAAACGACGCGCAACGTGTCTTCGGTCGACGAGCCGCGGATATCGGCGGACAATACTTCCATCGCGTCCCGCACCCCTTGTCGCGCGCTCAGAAGCTCACTCGCATTCCGATGGAAGCGCTGCTGATCGAGGATGGCCGACCCTATCACTGCTCCGGCAATTCCAAGGAGGACGACTACGACAAGGATCTCGATGAGCGAGACTCCGGAGCGACCGCGAAGCGGCGTCACCGGCACCCGATGGTGGCCGAATAGGTCTCGCCGCGGGTACCGCGGGCGCTCTGATACGAGACGCTCCCCGCCAGCACGACCCTCGTTGAGTCGAGCGGAGATATCGTCCATGCCGAGGTCAACTGTCCTCGCGCCTCGCTGCCTGACCGGGATGATCTGCAGGCCGAATGGACGATTTCATGTCTGCTCGCGGCGACCCGCGCTGCTTCCGCGCGAAGACCGTTGGTGCCCAGCTCGCGCGCGACTACGGCGCTGCCGGCTGCCAGGCCAAGGGCGCCGGTGGTGAACACAACCAGCGCGATGATGACTTCGACGAGCGTGTAGCCGTCCTGACGCGATTGCCGCATGGCGTCATGATAGGAGCCGGAGGGCTCAGGCCGTACTCGATACAACGCACACGAAACAAAAAGTCCGCAAAAAGAAAACGGAGCGTCTTTCGACGCTCCGTTTTCTCCAGGCCAGGGTCAGCCTAATTAGGTGCAGGCAATCACACCATCGGTCATGTTGCAGGTCTTGCCAGTCTGAGCATGCGTCGCCGCGGCATTGAAGCCCGGCTGCGGGGTCGAGACTGCAGTCGCGTTGATCGTCACGTTCTGCGACGGGGTGAACCCGTTCAGCGAGGCCGTTGACGTCGCGCTACCCGAGAAGTACGCGCCGTTGTTGTCGGCGGCATACTGCTCTTCATACGTCGCAAGGTTGCGAAGGTCAGACTTCATCGCTGCTACGTACGCCTTCTCCTTCGTGTTCGCGAACTTCGGAATCGCAATCGCGGCAAGAATGCCGATGATGACGACCACGATCAGAAGTTCGATCAGGGTAAAGCCCTTTTTGTTGCTCATTTAGTTTCTCCTGAAGCGTTAGGAAATCGCCGTCGGCCTATCCAGCCTTAGCACAGTAAAGACGCGGCGCCTCGAACTGAGGCAACCTCACTAGAGGCAATGCGAGGGCCAATAACGGGTACCTGCGTAACCCGTTGCAATACAACGAGTTACCAATTCACGCCCGAGCCGCTGGACCGACATTTTGGTCGCGATCTGCAAGATTTTCGGCAAACTGCAATGCCACGCGCCGCGCTGTCTGGGTGCACCGGGGATGGGTAGATTGGGGGGTGACGTCCGCCTCGTCCTTCTCATACTCCGGAACCGAGCTCGAAGCGGTTGCCGAAGCAAAAAACTACTACGACTGGATCATTGATTCCTTCGCCGGCCGGATCGGCAGTCGAGCGGTTGAAGCGGGGGCCGGAATCGGCACGGTGTCGCAGCTGATCATCAGCCGCGCGCTCCCTACCGAGCTGATGCTGATCGAGCCAGACGACGGGAACGCCGGGATCCTGAA
>JBDSRC010000182.1:0-4849 GCA_039929505.1 Gemmatimonadaceae bacterium | reverse complement strand
GTCTCGCCATTCGACGGATCGGAGCGGATATCCGAGCGGTTCAGCTTTTCGTCGACGAAGTACGGGCCCTCGATCGAAGCGGGCCTCGCCACGCAGCTGCCTGATCCGGCGCCGCCCGTAACCATCGCCGCCTGAACGGTGTCGGCCGCTGATCGCCCGGGAGGACGACAACCGAGCAGCATCAGTCCCGTCGCGCCGAAGACGGAGACCGCTTCGCGGCGGGTGAGCATGTAGCCAATGTCGTTGTCGTCGTTCTCCATGATGTCTCCCGGAAGCCGTTGGCGGGTGATTGGACACTCGCGTCCCTCAAGTGCTACAATAGCCGGATGCAGAATCTACACTCTCCAGCCGGGGCCACCTACGTCCTCCAGGCGCTCGTCTCGGCGTTTCTGGCGATCCTGTTTCTGCAGTCGAGCATCGACAAGATCGTGGACCGGCGCGGAAACCTCGACTACTTCAAGAAGCACTTCGCCAAGAGTCCACTCGCGGGGACGGTGACGCCGATGCTGACCGTGATCACGATCCTCGAGCTGGCGGCGGGCGCGCTCAGCGCGATCGGGTGCCTGCTTGTCCTATTCAGTAACAATCCGGTGGTCGCGTTCTACGGCGCGGTGACGGCAGCGGTTTCGCTGACGGGGCTGTTTTTTGGGCAGAGGGTGGCCAAGGATTACGCGGGCGCGGCGGTGCTCGTTCCGTATTTTCTGGTGGCGCTGAGCGGGATTTACCTTCTCGCCGAGTTGTAACGGCGCTACGCCACAGAAGAACGCGGTCGGAGCTGACAGCTCCGGGCAAACTCACTGCGAACTGCGAACGAACTGCGGACTGCGAACTGCGAACCCCTGCGGACTGCGAACTGGACTAGGGCCCGCACCTTCAATGCCGTTCAGTCCGCAGTCCGCATCTAGCCCGCAATTCGTAGTTCGCAGTCCGTCCGCAGTTCGCAGTTCGCGGTTAGTCCGCAGTCCGCAATTGAGTTTACCATATCCGAGCACTCATCCCCCCTCTTACCGAATTGATCAGCGAGAACTCGCCGACCCGTTCGATCTCCTCGACGCTGATTGTCCTCTCGAACAACTCCCCCTTCCAGATGAGCTCCTCACGGAACGTCCCCGCCAAGAGGCCCGCCTCTCGCGGCGGCGTCCAGTTTTTTCCTCCCGAAGTCACGACGATATTCGCAATCGTCGATTCGGTGACCTCTCCGCGCGAGTTGCGAAAGATCACGTCGTCGCACGGCTGGCACTCCTTGAGCGCCGTATCGTAACGTGCGCGCGCGCTGATCTTGTGAAAGAGCAGCGGATCCGTTTCGTCGATCGGATGCGGTGATACCCGGACGCGGAGCGGTGAATCACGCCGGGGGCCAAGCGGCTTCGCTTCGATCTGTGCATCACCCGCTGGATCAATGAGCAATCTTACCCTCCACTCACCGGTCGGGTGCGCCTCGCGAACCGAATCGAGCGATCTCCGCGCCTTGACCTCGCTGAATACGAAGCCGAAGTACCGCGCCGAGTCCGACGCTCTCTTCAGATGTCGCTCGAGAAGCGTGTAGTCGCCGTCGACCAGCGCCAATGTTTCGAGCAGCGAGAATTCCGGCCAGCAATCGGTCAGGAATGTCGCCTTGAGCAGCGACTCCTCGTACTCACCTCCGACCGTCGATTCCCACGTGATACCGCCGCCCACACCCAGCGTCGCGCGTCCGCTCGCCGTCTCAACCGCGAGAGTGCGGATCGCGACATTGAACACCATGTCTCCACTCGGCGACAGGAGACCGATCGTTCCGGTGTAAACGCCTCGTGGGCGCGGCTCGAGCTCGCGGATTATCTGCATGCTTCGCACTTTCGGCGCGCCAGTGACGGATCCGCATGGAAAGAGCGCGGTGAGGAGACTCACCAGATCAGTGTCGGGCCGTTGAGTCGCCGTCACAGTCGAAGTCATTTGCAGCACGCGATTGAACCGCTCCACCTCGAACAGCGACGTCACTTCGACCGATCCCACTTCCGCCACTCTCCCCAGATCGTTGCGCAGCAGATCCACGATCATGACGTTCTCGGCGCGATCCTTCGCTGATGCGGCGAGCTGTTCCGCTCGCTCGTCGTCCTCCTCGAGCCAGCGCCCGCGCCGTGCCGTTCCCTTCATCGGCCTCGTTGTGAGCTTCGTTCCATCGCGCCGGAAAAACAGCTCGGGTGAGAACGAGAGAATGCGGTGACTCCCGATGTCGAGATAAGCGGAGTAGCCGGCGCCCTGCGACTTTCCTGCGGTATGGAAGCAGTTGAACAGATCGCCAGACACCTTTCCGAGCAAGGGAAACGTGTAGTTCACCTGGTAGGTGTCACCGGCAGCGATGTAGTCCTTGATCGACTCGATCGCCCACAGATAGCCCGACGCCGTAACCGCAGGGTCAAAACGCGAAACCGAAAACTCGTCCACGCCTTTCGAGTCGACGGTGCTCGACACAGCATCAAAGACGCCACACCACACCAGCGGGAAATCAGGATCGCGACGCGCATCGAGGGCGGTGTCGAACGCGGGCGCTGAGTCGTAGCTGATCGCCAGCGCGACCCACGATCCGCGCCTGGTTGCCGACTCCGCGGCTCGAAGCAGCGGAACCACTTCGTCGAGTGAATGGGCGACGCTTATCGAGCGGGGATTTCGGAGCGAAGCGCTCCAGCCACTCACTTCCTCTCTCCGGACGCCAAAGGACTCGAAGTGCGCGGCGAGTGCGGAGGTCACACGATCAACGGAGGGGCTTTATCTCAACCCCGCGCTTCCCCAACTCGCTCACGTACTGCTCCGCGGGGATCGCTTCATCAGGCGTGAACACTCCCGCCTTTCCGATCTCGCCGCGCGCCTGCATCTGCCCGGTGATGGAAAGTGAGTAGCCGGTCGAGCGCTCCATCGCGCTGATGTCGTGCTTCTCGTCGTAGAAGTCGACCATCTCCCAGCCCACCTTCGTCGGCTTGCCGTCCTTCGTTCCCTCGGCGAACACCCGGAGGGCGACGAGATCCTTGCCGTTCGGCTTGGTGAGACGCGGACCCATCGCGGCGACGACCAGATCGCGCGGCACCACTTTCACGCCCTTCACATCAACTGGATTCATCTCGAGCAGGCCGAGCTCGCGTATCGCTTCCATGATCGCCGCGTGACCCGGGTAGCGAAGGGTCTTGTACTCCATTGTCGGGATCTTTCCTTCGTAGCGGAAAGCCATCGTCGAAAGTCCGCCGGCGGTGTGAAACCCCTCCAGCTGGCCGACCTTTCCCTCGAATGTCACCTGCTCCACTTCGGACAGCGCTGTTACCTGGCAACGCTTCCCGTCGCGCAGAACCCACGAAAGCGTCGTGTAATAATCGAGCACGCCCTCGAGCGAGTACACGATCTGGTAGTTGAGCGGTGGCTCAGGATTTTGAGGCAGTCCGCCGACGAAAATGCGCACCGTTTCGACCTTGTCGAGCTGGTTGATCGCGTGCTCGGCCAGGATGTTGACCATCCCCGGCGCGAGGCCACAGTCGGGGATGACGGTGATTCCCTTCTTCTTCGCCTCGAGGTCGAGCGTTTTCTGCTTGAACACGATCTCGGTGTTGCCGCCAAGATCGGAGAAGTGCACGCCGGATTCGACCGCCAGCTGGGCGAGCTCGAAGTTGAAGTAGTACGGGATCGCGCTCATGACGGCGTCGCACTGGCCCATCAGCGCGCGCACCGCTTCGGTGTTGCGAACGTCGAGCGGCGTGAAGATCAGCCGGTCGCCGGAATAGGGACCAAGGAATTCCGCCAGATGCTCGGTGTGAAGATCGGCAAGGCGGACCTCCGTGACTTCCGGATTCTGCAGCAGGTCGTAAGCGCAGGCGGAGCCCTGATAGCCGGCCCCCAATACCAACATCTTCATTTACAGTCGTTCTCTCTGTTGCTAGTGATCGGGAAGCTGCAACTGAACACGAGGTCCGCTGTTCGCTGCCCGCCGATCGCTCGTAGCTTCACTACTGTGAGGACGTTACGATTTACGACCATGGAACAGGCAACTGCAGTTTACTTCTCGCGGACAAGTAACGTCCCGACTGTCTGCAGCCAAGAGCGGTAAGCGTTCAGCGAGCAGCGGACCTCGTGTTCAGTTGCAGTTGCGGTTCGTTCAGAGGTGGACTCTCTCTTGCAATTTATCCGGTGAACGCAGATAACGTCACCCCGACGAACTACCGAGACGCGAATGACACCAGGCGTTGAAACGGATTGGAGAGCGCACCTGCTGGACACTCCTGAGCAGATAAGAGAGCTGCTCGAGCGCACGAAGCGGATTGCGGTGCTCGGCATCAAGGCCAATGCGCAGCAGCCCGCGCACTACGTTCCCGAGTACGCGCAGCAGGCGGGCTACGAGATCATTCCGGTCCCCGTCTACCACAAGGACCTGACCGAGATGCTCGGCCAGAAAGTCTATCGCACCGTCGCCGAGATTCCCGGCGATGTGGATCTGGTGAACGTGTTCCGGCGTCCGGCCGACATCCCGCCGCACGTGGACGACATCATCGCCAAGCACCCGAAGGCGGTGTGGTTTCAGCTGGGAATCAGGAACGACGAGGCAGCGGAGAAGCTGGCGCGGGCGGGAATCGATGTCGTGCAGGACCACTGCCTGATGGTCGAGCTGAGAAAGATCGGGAAATAGACACGCGCTGTTCCGCGTTTAGCGCACCAGATCGGACAAAGGGGATCCAAGTGTTGAGTCAACAGTCTCGAGTACTAGTATCCAGTCAGCTCACTGGTCACTATGACTCAAGACTGTTGACTCACTACTTGGATCCCCTCTCAGTTATAAAGGGCCCAGCTAAGCAGTGCTTTACCGCGCCGCAACCGTCGGCATGAGCACAGC
>JBDSRC010000181.1:0-2741 GCA_039929505.1 Gemmatimonadaceae bacterium | reverse complement strand
GTTCTCGCCGACTTCAAGCGGCTGAAAGAGCACATGGCTGTTGTCCTCGACGAATACGGCGGCACCGCCGGCGTCGTCACGATGGAAGACCTTCTCGAGGAGATCGTCGGCGAGATCCTCGACGAATACGACACCCCCGAGGACGAGGAGGCGCCGCTGCACACGAAGGCGGGGGAAACGCTCGTCCCGGGCAGCACACACATCGGAGAGCTCAACGAGCACTTCGCCCTCAGCGTTCCCGATGAGGACTACCACACCATCGGCGGCTATGTCTTCGGTGTGCTCGGGCGGCTGCCCGTCGTCGGCGATCGGGTGGTAGCAGGCGGCGCTATTTTCGCCGTCCGGGAGATGGAAGGCCGCCGGATCGAGTCCCTTTCGGTAGACCTTCAAACGATGGGCGACCGCCGCGCTGAGACGCGCGAGCCGCAAACGACGCACACAGGAGCGTAGCGGCGATCATGCTCGACGCATCGGCGCGGTTCTGGCCGGCGATGTCGAGAGCGGTCCCATGATCGGGAGAAGTACGAGGAAATGGCAGTCCCAGCGTGACGTTCACCGCGCTCCCGAACGAGGCGACTTTGATCGCCGTCATCCCGACGTCGTGGTAAGGCGCGATCACCGCATCGAACTCGCCGCGCATCGCCCGCACGAACACCGTGTCGGCGGAAAACGGACCCGCGATGCCGGCGGTGCGCGCGGCGGGCGCGAGCAGCTCGTCGTCCTCGCTGCCGAATCTGCCGCCGTCTCCGGCGTGCGGGTTGAGAGCGCAGAGCGCAATTCGCGGCTCGGCGATCCCGAACATCTCGATGAGACCCTTACGCGTAATCGCTGCCGCCTCGACGATCAGGTGAGCGCTCAGCTTCTCGATCACGCGCCTGAGCGGGAGATGTGTGGTCGCCAGGACCACCCTTAGTTTTTCAGAGGCGAGCATCATCGCGACCGGAGCGCCCGTGAGCGCTCCGAGCATCTCGGTGTGTCCCGGATATTTGTAGCCGCCCGCGAACAGCGCGGCCTTGTCGATCGGGGCGGTGACGATCCCCTGCACCACGCCCGCGGTTGCGAGCTCCACCGCACGCTCGATCGCGAGGCCGCTCAGCTTTCCGGCGTAAGCCGGGCTCTCTTCCCCGAGCCAACGCTCGACAGGCTCCGAAACCCTGAGCCCGTGACACTCCGGCCCCACCACCACGATGTCACAACGCTCGACGACCCTGGGGTCGGCGAGCGTTTTAGCGACGATCTCGGGTCCAATTCCGCGGGGGTCTCCCACGGTCATGGCGAGGCGAACCTTCACGCGCTACAACCTGAGTGACACGTAGGTTTGCTGCCTGAGCGAGTCGAGCATCTGTCTGATCGCGCGCTCTTCGGCGAGCTGCGAGCGAATGCGCTCGCGAATCTCGCTCGCGACATACTCGCCGGCGGCGGTTTCCGTGACAACCTGAAGCACCGCGTATTTCGGCTGGCCGCGCGGATTGGCGAGCTGGAAAGGAGCCGTGATGTCTCCCTCCCTGGCACCTGTCAGCGCCGCCTGATAGGAGGCCGGGAGCGAGTCCTTCGAGAACGGCTGCAGCACGCCCCTCTCTTCTGTCGCATCGTGGTGTTTGGCGGCGAGCGAATCGAACGCGACGCCACGACGCCACTCGGCGGCGACTGAATCCGCCTCGGTCTTCGCGGCGGCGAGGTCGGCCGAGTCGATGGCGGGGGCGATCAGGATGTGGCGCGCCTTGACCTCAGCGGCCTGCACACGGTCGACGCGGATGATGTGATAGCCGAACGTCGTCTCGAAGACCGGGCTGAGCTCACCCGGACGCAGCGCGAACATCATCTGCTCGAATTCGGGGACAAGGCCACTGCCACGGCGGTTCCAGCCCAGATCGCCGCCGAGCGCCTTCGTGCCGGGATCCATTGATTCACCCTTGGCGATCTGCTCGAAATCGCCGCCCTTCCTGAGCTCGACGAGAAGCGAATCCGCCCGCGCTTTTGCGCGCGCCTTCGCCGGCGCGGAAGCGCGGGGCGGGACGATTATCTGGCGAAACGTGATCGTCGCCGGGCGCTTCTGCAGCTCGGACCGGCTCTGCTCGAACGCCGCCGTGACCTCTGCCTCCGTGACGTGAACCGGTTTGGCCAGCTTGCGCAGCTCGCCAAACGCTTTCTGCTGGAGATTCTGCTTCCGGAACTGCTCGACCAGTGACCGGCGGTATTCCTCCGGACTTCCCATGCCCGCGTCCCGAAGCTCGGTGCGATACTGCTCTTCCGACTGGAACTGCGCGCGAACATTCCGGATCTGGCGGTCGACGGCTGCCGCGATCTCCGACTCGCTCGCCTCGAGCTTTAGCTCCTT
This sequence comes from Gemmatimonadaceae bacterium, assembly GCA_039929505.1. Classification (GTDB taxonomy): domain Bacteria; phylum Gemmatimonadota; class Gemmatimonadetes; order Gemmatimonadales; family Gemmatimonadaceae; genus UBA4720. The sequence goes on along the minus strand of JBDSRC010000181.1, from coordinate 403 downwards.
CGCCTTCTGCACGAGGATCTCCTCGTCGACCAGCTCGCTGAGGATACCGCGCGCGAGAGTCGCCTGCCCCGCCGAATCGGGGGGCAGAGTCAATCCCTGCGCTCTCCGCTGATTGATTGCCGTCAGCACGTTGGTCCAGAGCAGGGGCTGGTCGCCAACGACGGCGACTACCCTATCAACAGGAATGACCCTGCGCTGGACCGGGCCCGGCTGAGACACGACCGGAGTGGTGCTTGGCGGAGGCACCGGGAGTGGAGCAGCTGGATCCTGGGCGAAGAGCGCGGCGGGGGCGAGCGCCGCAAAGAGGGCGATGCGAATCATCATCGATCCTCCTACACCCGAGGGAACTCGCGGTTCGATCACGGAGCTGGAGCGCTCGGTGTCGACGAAGCCGGCGGAGCCA
>JBDSRC010000180.1:0-5044 GCA_039929505.1 Gemmatimonadaceae bacterium | reverse complement strand
CGATCATTGGCTGCCCGGCCCGCTGCAGACGATCGCCGCGCTCTACGCTTCGTGGATCGAGCGTGTCCGCAGCTCCCCGCGGGCATCCACCGGGCGGTCTGCCTCGCATCGCGTGATTCGCGTCATTCTTCTGGACGCGGTGTTGCTCATCGCGGCAGTCATCGGCGCAAACCTCGAGATCGAGCGCGTGACCGCGCTCGCCGGGGAAATCACGGGTTTGTCGCCCTCGCAGGTGAGGGTGCTGCTCGCCCTGGCGGGAGGCGTGATCATCGTTCCCCTGATGTATGGTGTCATTACCAGCGCGCGGGCGCTGGGGAGAATTCTCGCCACCAGAGCATTTCCCGAAGTTGAGTCGGGGAAGATCGATCCAGCTGATGCTCCGCGCCGCGCGCTCGTGATCGTTGTGCAGATCGCGGTAGTGATTGCCGTCGGAGTCCCGGTCGTCGCCATCACTCAGCCATTTCTGCCGCGGAACCAGGGCGCAGCCGTTTTTGCAGTTCTGACGCTCGGCCTTTTCCTCATGCTGTGGCGCAACGCCTCGAATTTGCAGGGCCATGCTCGAGCGGGTGCGCAGATCATCGCGTCGGCGCTGGCGCACCAGATGGCGTCGACGGAGTCCGCGGAGCCTGATACCAAGTGGCTCAAGCTGGCAAACACCATCGTGCCGGGGCTCGGTGAGCCGATAGCGATACGGGTCACGCCTCAAAGCCTGGCGGCGGGGCGCAGCCTCGCGTCGCTCAACCTGCGCGGAGCCACGGGTGCAACCGTGTTGGCGATCCGGCGCGGCGAACAGCAGATTCCCAATCCGCTCGGCCGCGAGATCATTTACAGCGGCGACCTGCTCGCTGTTGCCGGTGAGCACGACGCGCTCGCGGTGGCGAGGGGGGTGCTCGCTCCGGACCACCCGCGCGACGTGGATGAGCCGGTGAGCCCTGAGATCGAGGCCGACATCGAAGCCGTCAATCAGGTCCTGCGAATGCGACGCGTCTAGCAGCACCACCTTTGCCTGAACCGGTGACCATGCGCACTCTGCTCTCGGGAGTTGTCCTTACTTCGCTCGCGCTTTCGGGTCTCGCCTGCGCGTCCGTTCGCTCGCGTGACACTGGCCCCGAAGTCCGGGTTCTTGTCTACAACATCCACGCAGGCAAGGACGCGAAAGGAGTCGACAACCTCGCCAGAGTTGCGGAGATCGTACGTTCGACGGGAGCCGATATCGCGCTCCTCCAGGAAGTCGATCGTGGAACTACGCGGTCGGGTAAGGTCGATCAGCTCGAAGTACTTTCCCGGCTCACGGGCTTCCACGCCGCATTCGGAAAGACTCTCGACTATCAGGGCGGGGATTACGGGATCGCCGTTCTGTCCCGGTGGCCGATCAACAGGGATTCGCTCATCAGGCTTCCCGTCGATCCGCCGCAGGAACGATCGGGGGGAGTGTACGAGCCACGTGGTGCGCTCCAGGCGGTGATCCAGGTGCACGGCGCACCGCTCGAAATTCTGAATACGCACGTCGATGCGTCCCGCGAGGATTTTTATCGCAAGCAGGAGATGACGACCATTCTCAGGCTTGCGACGCGCTCCATCATCGACGTGCGAAGGTCGACGCTGGTCGGTGGGGATCTAAACGCAGAGCCTGGCAGCGCGGTCATCGAGCTGGTGCGTGACAGTCCACTTCGCGACGCATGGCCGGAATGCGGGCAGGGACCGGGACTCACGTATCCGGCGGACCGTCCGATCAAGAGAATCGACTATCTGCTTCTGCCGGTCGGCTGGCGCTGCGTCAGGGGCGCCGTCATCGAGACCGAAGTATCCGATCATCGGCCCGTGATCTTCACTCTCAGGCGCGCTCAATGATGGAAGCGACCCTCCGCACCGTCAGCGTCGCTCTCGGTTTGCTGCTTTCATCGACGAGCATCGCGGCGGCGCAACCCGGCGCTGGTAACCAGGGCACGCCGATTGGTCCGGGCGAATCATGTCCACCCGGCATGACTGAGATCAGGCCGGGGCGGTGCATGGCTCCGCAGATTCCGCCGCCCGGCATCCTCGATTACCGCCCGCGCTCGACTCTCGTCACCGGCGTGCACCACGTGCCGAGGGCAAAGTACCCAGCGATCGACTTCCACGGTCACGTGCGGAACTGGCTCGCGTCGCCTGACTCGGTCTCGAGACTCGTCGCGGTGCTCGACGGTCTCAACATCGGTGTCATCGTCTCGGCTGACAATTTTTCCGGCGAGCAGCTGCAGCGCGCCGTTCAGGTGATCAACTCCTCTCCTCGGTCGAAGGACCGGGTGCGCGTTCTCGCCGGCATCGATTTCCGGAATGTCGGCCCCGGCTGGGCAGAAAAGGCGATTGCGCAGCTCCGCGCCGATATCTCAGCGGGGGCGGTGGGAGTGGGCGAGATCTCGAAGGGCCTGGGGCTCTCGATAAAAAAGGCCGACGGGTCGCGTCTTCGCATCGACGACACTGATCTCGATCCCGTCTGGCGGGAGTGCGCGCGGCTCGGGGTTCCGGTGTTCATCCACACGGCCGATCCGCAGGAGTTCTTCAAGGACTCGATCGACTACGCCAACGAGCGGTGGCTGGAGCTGGCGCTGTTTCCGCAGCGGCGGTATCCGCCCGCGCAGTTTCCCGGCTTCGATCAGCTCATGACGGAGCGCGACAATCTGTTTCGCAACCATCCGCGCACTACGTTCGTCGCCGCGCACATGGGCTGGCACGCCAACGATCTCGGCCGCCTCGGCAAGCTGCTGACGGAAAGGCCGAACGTGTACACCGAGGTCGGCGCTATCCTCTACGACATCGGTCGGCAGCCGAGAACCGCGCACGATTTCTTCATCAGGTTTCAGGACCGCATTCTCTTCGGGAAGGATTCATTCCAGCCGGAAGAGTATCCGTTCTACTGGCGCGTGTTCGAGACCCAGGACGACTACTTCGATTACTACCGCGACTACCATGCGTTCTGGAAGCTGTATGGCATCAGGCTGCCTGACTCTGTGCTGAAGAAGCTGTACTACGAGAACGCGCTCAGGATCACGCGCGGGCTTCCGCAGGCGCGCAGGTTCCGATAACGCCGAGGATTTGATCGTTGGCGGAGAGTCCCCGGCGATATCTGCGAACCCGAGAGCAGCGTTGGCCACGCGCGCTCGCGAGCACGCTCGCCAACGTCGGGTTTCGGCCAAATGGCATCTCGGTATTGTCGATTGTTGTCGGGATCGGCGCCGGGTTCGCGCTCTGGCGCTTTGGCGCCGGCGGCAACTGGCACCTGCTGGTCGCGGCCGCCGCCGTGATCCAGCTCCGCCTGCTCTGCAACATGCTCGACGGCCTGCTGGCAGTCGAGGGAGGATTCAAGAGCAAGCTCGGCGATCTCTACAACGAGATTCCCGATCGCATCGCTGACGTCGCAATCCTCGTCGGCGCGGGCTACGCGGTGGTGACAATGCGGTACGGCGTAGTCCTCGGCTGGTCGGCCGCCATTCTTGCTGTACTCACCGCGTATCTCCGGGTGCTGGCCGGCTCACTCGGAGCGCAGCAGCTGTTCATCGGACCGATGGCGAAGCAGCACCGGATGTTCGTCATTACGCTGGGGTGCCTCCTCGGAGCGATCGAGCACGCGCGCTTCGGGAGCGCCCGGGCGGTTTGGGTGGCGCTCGTGATCGTGGTTGCGGGCTCCATCGTTACGCTGGGGCGCCGGCTCGCGCGGCTCGCCGCGGAGCTCGAGAGCCGTTGATCGCCCGCGCGCTGGTCAGGCTGGCGAAGGTGATCAGCGGCGCGCGCGCCGTCTGGACCAAGCCGATCGACGGTGACGCGCAGCGGATTTTTTTCGCCAATCACACCAGTCATCTCGATTTCATCGTGGTGTGGTCGGCACTTCCTCCACGTCTGCGCGCGAGAACTCGACCGGTAGCGGGCCGTGATTACTGGACGAAGGGGCGGGTGAGGCGATATCTGTCCGCCCACGTCTTCAAGGGAATTCTGATCGAACGAACTCCGCAGTCCGCGAGCGCTCCGGAGAAGCGCATCGCCGCGCGAGCCGCCATCGAGCAAATGGCTCAGGAGATGGGGACGGAGAGCTCCATAATCGTCTTTCCGGAAGGAACCCGCGGGACCGGAGAGGAGATATCGGCATTCAAGAGCGGGCTGTACCATCTCTGCCAGCTCAAGCCCGACGTACAGCTCGTGCCGGTCTACCTGGACAACATGAACAGAATTCTTCCCAAGGGAGAGATGCTGCCGGTTCCGATGTTGAGCCGGGTGGTATTCGGCGAGCCCATGGAGATGCGTCGCGATGAGCCCAAGGAGGCATTTCTTGATCGGGCTCGTTCCGCCCTGGAAAAGCTGAGAGAGCATCACGGATGACATTTCCGTTCGAGCGCGAGCTGAGCGAGCTGTCGTTCGATCCATCGCTGGTGCTCCTGCTCACCGGGGTGCTGATCGCGTTGATCATCGGCAGCATCATCGGGTTCATTCTCTCGTTGCGGGTAAAGGGCGAGGCCGGGCGCGCGACCGTCGCGAATCTGAATGCGCGTCTCCGGGCGTGGTGGGTGATGGTTGCCGTGTTCGGGATCGCAGTCGCGACCGGCGGCCTGGGGTCGCTCCTGCTGTTCGCCCTCATCTCGTTCCTGGCGCTGCGAGAGTTCGTTACGCTGGCGCCGACCCGGGTTGCGGACCATCAGGCGCTGTTCTGGAGCTTCTTCGTGCTGCTGCCGCTCCAGTACTATCTGATCGGGATCGGTTGGTATGGTCTGTTCGCCATTCTAATCCCGGTGTACGGCTTCATCTTCACCGCTGTGCGCAGCGTGCTGGCTGGCGACATCGACCACTTCATGGCGCGCACCTCGACCGTCAACTGGGCTTTGATGGTGTGCGTGTACTGCGTGAGCCACGCACCTGCTCTGTTAATGCTCGAGATCCCCGGATTTCAGGGGCAGAACGCGAACCTGCTGTTCTTCCTGGTGCTGGTGGTGCAACTGAGCGATGTGCTTCAGTACGTCTGGGGCAAGCTGTTGGGGCGGCACCAGGTTGCCCCGGTGGTGAGCCCCAACAAGAC
>JBDSRC010000179.1:0-2980 GCA_039929505.1 Gemmatimonadaceae bacterium | reverse complement strand
GTGAGCTTGGTGCGATAGCGCCACTCCTTCGGGCTCCGCTCGATGGAAGGCGGGTCGACTTTGCGCTTGCCAATTCTCTGCAGCGAGTCCCGGATGATCAGCTGCTTTGCCGCGAGCTGCGCGTCGTAGCTCATGTGCTGCACCTGACAGCCGCCACACCGGTCGCGCGTGTAGTGCGGACACGGAGGATCCACCCTCACCGCCGACGGCGTCACGACGTTGCGCAATGAGCCGCGAGCAAAATGGCCGCGCCCCGATATCTGCGCCGTCACGATGTCGCCCGGAGCGGTACGTGGAACGAATACCACGAGACCGTCGGTGCGTCCCACACCGTCGCCCCCTGCCGCGATGGAGTCGATCTGCACGCTGACGCTCGGCATCAGTCCCGAAGCCCGCCGGCTCGCGCGGCCTGCTTCCACGAATCACCACAAGTGTCGCCTGCCGGTGCACTCTTTGCCGCCGTAGTCGCGCCGGGAGCGACGGTTCGCGACGTTCGGTCCCGCTCGGCCAGCAGCGCGGCCGCAATCGCCGCCACGCGCGCGTGGTCGGCACTCGGTGCGCGCTCGAGCAGCGAAGGCAAGCGCCGCTCCAGCCACTGGATGTCGATCTCACCTCGCTGGAACTCCGCGTCGTCCATCACGCGGACATGGAAATCACGCGATGTTTCGACCCCGAGGATTGTGAGATCCACCAGAGCGCGCCGCATTCGGCGCACGGCCTGGTCCCTGTCGGCGCCCCAGACGATGAGCTTTGCCAGCATTGGATCGTAATACAGTCCAATCTCGCTGCCCGCCTCTATCCCTCCGTCCCAGCGCACGCCCGGTCCGCTCGGCAGGCGCAGGTGCTCGATCCTTCCGGTTGAAGGCAGAAATCCGTTCGACGCGTCCTCGCTGGTGATACGGCACTCGATCGCCCAACCTCGCGGTGCGATGTCCTCCTGGCGAAAAGGCAGACGCTCGCCCGACGCGATTCTGAGCTGCCACTGTACGAGATCTATTCCCGTCACCAGCTCGGTGACGGGATGCTCGACTTGAAGCCGTGTGTTCATCTCGAGGAAATAGAAATTTCCTTTCGCATCGAGGAGGAACTCGCAGGTACCCGCGTTCACGTATCCGGCGGCGCGCGCGGCGCTGACGGCGGTCTGCCCCATCTTCGCCCTCAGCTCGGGACTCACCGCAACGCTCGGCGATTCCTCGATCATCTTCTGATGCCGCCTCTGGACCGAGCATTCGCGCTCGCCGAGCGAGAGGACGGTTCCGTCTGAATCGGCGAGAATCTGAATCTCGACGTGGCGGGGAGTGGTGATGAATTTTTCGAGATAGACCGCATCGTCGCCGAACGAGCTCTTCGCCTCCCGCCTCGCGGCATCGAGTGCGCCGGACAACTCGCTCGAAGTATGAACGACGCGCATCCCCTTCCCGCCTCCGCCCGCCGCGGCCTTGAGCAGAACCGGGTAACCGAATTTCTCGGCGACCCGGGCCGCTTCCTTCGCATCCTTCAGCGCTTCGGTCGTTCCGGGAACGACCGGAACTCCCGCTTTGACGGCAAGCGTGCGCGCTGCTGTCTTGCTTCCCATCGCCGCGATCGCTTCAGCCGGCGGACCGATCCACACGAGGCCCGCATCCTGAACCGCGCGCGCGAATGACTCCCGCTCGGATAGAAAACCGTAGCCGGGGTGGATTGCCTCGGCCCCCGTAGACAGCGCGGCCTCGATGATCCGGTCCATGCGCAGGTAGCTCTCGCTGGACGGCGGCGGGCCGATCAGGACTGCTTCATCCGCCTCCCTCACGTGCGGTGACCGCGCGTCCGCCTCGCTGTACACGGCGACGCTGCGCACGCCGAGCTCGTGACATGCGCGCATCACTCTCACGGCGATCTCGCCGCGATTGGCTATCAGTACCTTGCTGAACATGTCTCGTTCGTGACTTGCGAAACGGCGCGGCGCGTCAGAGCGGGATGTTGCCGTGCTTCTTCGGCGGATTCTTGTCGCGCTTGTTCTGAAGGCTTTCGAGCGCGTCGATCAGGGCCGGGCGCGTATCGCGCGGATCGATGATGTCGTCGAGATAGCCGTGCGCGGCAGCGATGTAGGGATGCGCGAACTTCTCGCGATACTCCTCGAGCTTCGCCTCGGTCGCGGCAGCCTCATCACCGCTCTCGGAGATTTCCTTGCGGAAGAGAATCTCCACCGCGCCCTTGGGCCCCATCACCGCGATCTCCGCCGTGGGCCAGGCGACGTTGAAGTCGCCGCGAATGTGCTTCGAGCTCATGACGTCGTACGCGCCGCCATAGGCCTTCCTGGTGATGACAGTCAGCTTCGGCACCGTCGCCTCACAGTATGCATAAAGAAGCTTCGCGCCGTGCTTGATGATTCCGCCGTGCTCCTGAGCAACGCCGGGAAGAAATCCCGGAACGTCCTCGAACGTCACGATTGGAATGTTGAACGCATCGCAGAAGCGGATGAACCGCGCCGCCTTGAGAGAGGCGCTGATGTCGAGCACGCCGGCCAGAACCGCCGGCTGATTGGCGACGATGCCGACGCTGAAGCCACCCAGGTGCGCGAAGCCGCAGATGATGTTCGCCGCATAGTCACGGTGGACTTCGTAGAACTCCTGATCGTCGACGACGCGACGAATGACTTCGTGCATGTCGTACGGCTTGTTCGCATTGTCCGGCACCACGTCGAGGAGGGACTCGTCCCGACGGTCGCGCGGATCGGTCCCGGCGCCGCGCGGAGGATCGCCAAGGTTGTTCGACGGAATGAACCGGAACAGGTCGCGTATCTGCTGCAGGCACTCCGGCTCGGAGTCCGAGGCGAAGTGCGCGACGCCCGACGTTGATGCGTGGGTGTCGGCGCCGCCCAGCGCCTCCATCGTCACGTCCTCGTGAGTCACCGTCTTCACGACGTTGGGCCCGGTCACGAACATGTACGACGTGCCGCGCACCATGTAGATGAAATCCGTGATCGCGGGGGAGTACACGG
>JBDSRC010000178.1:0-6515 GCA_039929505.1 Gemmatimonadaceae bacterium | reverse complement strand
GCGGCCACCGCCCGGGCTGTCTCCTCCAGTCCCTGGTCGGTGTCGGCACAAGCGAGCACCACCTGCGCCGACTCGAGATAGCGCTCGCTTACCTCGATGCCCATGCGCTCGATCCTGTCTTCGGTCGACCTGAGACCGGCGGTATCCACCAGTCTGAGGGGCCAGCTCCCGTTGTCGATGACGGCTTCGATCGCATCGCGTGTCGTTCCCGGAATTTCGGTCACAATCGCCCTCGATCTGCCGACCAGGGCGTTGAACAGTGAGGATTTCCCGACGTTGGGGGCGCCGGCGATGACGACCAACGCTCCCTCCCGGATAAGCTCTCCCGCCGGGGCGGTGGCGAGCAGCGTTTCCAGCGTTGCCGAGAGCGACTGGATCGCGCTATTGATCCTCTCGCCGGAAACTGGTCCGTCGTCTTCCTCAGGAAAATCGATGTCATAGGCGATGAGCGCCTCGAGACCGATCATCTCCTCCCGAAGCGCCAGCAGCCGCCGCGACAGCCCGCCATCCAGCTGACCGAGCGCGGCTCGGCGCATCGAGTGCGACCGTGCATCGATGAGATCGCCGATTGCTTCGGCCTGCAGGATGTCGAGCTTGCCATTCATCACCGCTCTTCGGGTGAATTCCCCGCCATGGGCCTGCCGAGCACCGGATGCGGTCAGCGCCGCCACCACCGAGCCGGGCACGAGGAGACCGCCGTGAGTCGAGATCTCGACGACATCGTCACCAGTGAACGAGTCCGGCCCGGGGAAGACCGTCACCAGAGCCTGGTCCAGAGGCTCGCCGTCGTTGTGCACGACCGAGAGGTGAGCCGTCCGCGGCTCCGGATTCCAGGGCGTAACGTGCCTGGCGGCGATTTCGAAAGCTCTGGGTCCGCTCAGGCGGACGATGGCGATCGCGCCGCGTCCAGGAGGTGTGGCAACGGCGACTATAGTGTCCTCGAGATTGCCGATCAACGAGGCACTCAAGGCTCAGGTCTCCGCTGCCGGCAGGGCGAAGGTCGTGCCCGGTTCCAGAATTTTGACGGACGAGCTGAGTGGATGGGTCTTGAGCGCTGCACGCAGGCGGTCGATCGCGTCGAAGGCCGTGGAAGTCACGTGATTGAACGTCCCCCAGTGATACGGGATGAGATATCGGGCCTTCAGGCGCTCGAAGAGCGTGAGCGCATCACCGCTCGTCAGGTGTCCATTCCTAAATCCGGGCTTCCACCAGGGCGCGTGGCCAATGGGGAGCAGCGCGATATCGAGGATGCGTCCGGTGGCGGTCAGGTGGCTTTCGACGAGATCCGTCGTGTCGGCAACAAGCGCGGTATCCCCGGCGAAGAATGCCGAGACAGTTTTAGTTTCAAGTAGATACATATTCGCGGCACTGCGCCATCTGTCCACCCCGTACCGATTTCCCTTGTGCGTGGCGGATGCCGCCCTCACCCGCACGTTATCGACATTCACGCACTCGCCAGGCGATAGCGGAACCGAGTGGGTGTATCCCTGCCGTACCAGCCACCACGCTACGGCCGGAGGCGCGTACAGCGGAATGTCCCTGGGTAAAGCATCCAGCGAATCGAACGAGAGGTGATCGGCGTGCGCGTGAGTGAGGAGTATCGCGTCGAGTCTGGGCAGGGCATCGAGAGCAATCCCGGGGATGCTCACCCGGGGAAGGAAGCCGCCCAGAGTGGTGTCGAAATTGGGGTCGGTGAGAAAGCGCTTTCCTTCGACCTCAATTAGTAGCGTCGCGTGACCAATGTAGGTTACACGCAGCATCGATGGCCGTCAGCTCGCGATGGCGCGCGCTTTTGCCCGCTCACGCGCGAGTAGCCACTGCTGCGGCAGGGCAGCGATGTTCTGGGCCGTGTAATAGAGATTCAAGCCGGATGCCATGTTGAGAAGCACCACCGTCATCATGACCGGAAACATGTACATCATCATCTTCGCCTGCGGGTTGGGCGGAGCATTCCGCATACCGATCCAGGAGAGGACGAACATCGATGCGCCCATGAACAGAGGCAGGATGTAGAACGGATCCTTGACCGAGATGTCGTGCAGCCACATGAACGGCACGCCCCGGAACTCGATCGTATTCTGGAACACGAAAAAGAGCGCAAACAGGATCGGCATCGGCAGGAGGGCCGGCAGACACCCCGTCAGTCCGGCGAAAGGACTGACGCCTGCCTCCTTGTACACCTTCATGATTGCTTCGCGCTGCTGGAGCGGATCCTTGTATTTCTTCTGCGCGGCTTGGAGCTTCGGCTGAATCTCCTGCATTTTCAGGCTCGAGCGCATCGTGCTCTGGTTGAGGGGCCAGAGGGCGAGGCGGATCAGGACGCCGAGGATGATAAGGACCCAGCCGTAACTGAGCTTGAGACGGTTGTGCATCCACAAGAGGCCGCGAATCACCTCGGATGCGATCGGGTGGACAACGCCCTGAACGAAGCCCCAGCCATACGGATTCACGTGGTCAAATTCACGGCCCATTCGGAACAGGCGCTGCGATTCCTGCGGCCCCGCATAGACGTCGAACGCAAACGTCGCGTTCACGATCGGCATCACCGCGGATGCCGATGCATTTGTCGCAACCTTCGAAGTTCTTGGGCCCCCTGTGAGCGTGACCTCGCTGAACGTGGCGCCTAACGGCGGCAGAAGTCCAAGCACGAAATACTTGCTCTTGACGGCAATCCAGTTGAGCGGCCCGGGTTGCAGCCTCCTCTCTCCAGGATCCAGATCTCCGAACAGCACACTGCCGGCGTGATCCTTCTGCGGCTTGAAGCTGTAGGCAAGGCTCTGTTGATCCGCGACGGTATCCCGCTCGACTGATCGCAGACTCGAAGGCAGATCGACCAGCACGTACGCCTGATTGCTGGTATTCGTTACGCGGCCGCTGACCTGCATCGTGTAGCTCGCGGCAGTGTCGCGCGGAATCGCGTAAGTGATGGCGATCGGGTAATTCCCGACCGTGGCGCTGTAGGTGATTGTTTCCCGCTCGGAGTCGCTGGCTCGTGTCAGCGCGAAAGGAACTCGTCTCAGATCGAGTGTGTCTCCAGCGGTTGCGAGCTGGAATCCGAGCAGCGGTAAGTCGGGAAGCGCGAGATCGACGAGCCCTCCCGTTGACGAGCGGTTCTGGTAGTCCCGTATCACGATCGATACCGGTGCAGCGCCGAAATTGCTGAAGGTGTAGATCGCCTTCGGCACAGTGACCGTGGTCGTTTCGGCGACGGCTTTGATCTGACCGGCAGAAGAGTCAGCAGCTGGCGCCGGTCTGGCGGCTCGGGTTCGGGCGACCGCCAAACCAGGCGTGGTCGACGATGCGACAGGGGTGGCTCTGGCCGTCGAGTCGATAGCAGCAGGTGACCGTACGGGTTGCTTGGGCGTTGGAAACAGCACCTGTGATATCGCAATTACGATGAGCGACAGAAACAGGGCCAGAAAGAATCTCTTATCCATCAGGGAACCGGGTCGTAGCCGCCAGGCCGGAAAGGGTGACACCGCAGAACGCGACCTATCGTCAGCCGCATTCCTTTGACGGAGCCATATCGCTCGAAGGCTTCGAGCGCGTAGGCCGAACAGCTTGGATAGTAGCGGCAGCTCGCCGGCAGGAGTGGTGATATCGCCAGCTGATAGCCACGGATCGCGCGGATGAACAAACCCTGCATCATGTCCGCATCATGATAGTCGGTACCCACTCTGAAATCGCATCGACTTCGGAAGCCAGCTGCGCGAAGGTCGTCGCATAAGCCGGAGGCTTGGCGCGCAACAAAAGATCGACATTGCCAAGGTTAGGCAGCAACCGGAGCCTCGCAAGCTCACGCAGGCGTCGTCTGACCCGGTTCCGGCTCACGATCGTATGCTTGTATTTGGGAACGACGATGCCAACCCTGGGATGAAGCAACAGGGAAGCAGATGCCCGAGCTTCGAGGTGCTCGGTTTGCATCCGCTTCCCTGCACGTCGTACTGCTTCGAGATCGGCTTCCTTCGTCAGCCTTCGGCTGCGATGGTAGCCAAGGGTTTTACGCGCCAGCGTATTTCGATGGCAACTGAACTGTGAGCCGTTTGCGGCCTTTCTTGCGCCGGCGGCTTAAGACTTCTCGTCCCCATTTAGTAGCCATTCGCAACCGAAATCCATGTGTGCGAATTCGGCGCTTGTTGCGGGGACGGTAGGTGGGCTTACCCATTGTGATACTCCGGAAACCGAGCAGGTCCTGCTGTGGGAGATAAGCGGGTAAAGCTATCTAGCTATTAGAGATAGTTCAAGTCAGCTGAAGCAGTCGCTCTCTCGATGATTTGACTTTTCCACATTATGGGGCTAGGGTAGCAGGTCATGTCACTCAGCCACTCCGAAGTCTGGAAACTCCTTCTCGATCGCGCGCGGCAGGAGCTTCCAGACCAGACTTTCCAGGCGTGGCTCGAGCCCACTGAAGCGCTCTCGATCGAAGGCAGCACGCTCTTCGCCGGATCTCCTGACCAGTTCACCGCCGACTGGAATAACTCCAAACACTCGGAGCTCGTCTCGAGCTATGCCCCTATCGTCCTGGGCTATCCATTGAGTGTGGTTTTTCGAGTCCACGAGGAGCGGAAAAAACGGTCGCAGATGGATTTCTTCGTAGCTCCGCCGCCCAACCCGGTGAAGCCGGCTTTTGCCCGAAGCAACAACACATCGACCCCGCTAAGCGATCGCTACACCTTCGACCTGTTTGTGATCGGCAAGTCGAATGATGTTGCCGCCGCTGCCGCTCATGCTGTCAGTCAGGCTCCGGGCAAGGTCTACAACCCGCTCTTCATCTACGGCGATACCGGTCTCGGAAAAACCCACCTCATGCAGGCGATCGCTCACGAGACGCTGCTGCGGACTCCCGAGACTCGTATCACATATGTGGGCGCCGAGCAGTTCATGAACGAGCTGATTGGAGCAATCCTCGATCGTACGGGCGCCGAGTTTCGCCGGCGGTACCGAGAAACGGATCTGCTTTTGATCGACGACGTTCATTTTTTGAAGGGCCGGAAGGAATCCACTCAGGAAGAGTTTTTCCACACCTTCAACGCGCTGTACGAAGCCGGGCGGCAGATCGTTCTCACCAGCGATCGCCCGCCCGCTGAAATTGCCGGCCTCGAGGCACGGCTCATCAGTCGCTTCCAGTGGGGAATGGTCGCTGACATTGGACTTCCGGATTTCGAGCACCGCGTCGCCATTCTCAAGCAGAAGGCAAAGCTGGACCGGCTCGAGCTCACGATTCCGGACGATGTTGTCTACTTCATCGCCGAACACGTCCGGTCAAATGTGCGGGAGCTCGAGGGAGCGATCATCAAGCTGCTCGCGTATGCCTCGCTCAAACACAAGGACATTACCGTCGACGTCGCCCGTGAGGCTCTCCGTGACAAGCTCAAGGCATCGGAAGCAGCTGATCAGGAGAGGGACAGCTCGCTCACGCTTCTCACCATCCAGCAGGCGGTAGCGAAGGAGTGGGGAGTAACCGTTGAAGGTCTCCGCTCAAAAACGCGAACGAAGCTTCTCACTACCCCTCGCCAGATTGCCATGTACCTGACCAGAGAGCTCCTGGCTACTCAACTGGTCGAGATTGGAAATGGTTTTGGCGGCCGCGATCATTCCACGGTGATTCACAGCCTGGAAAAAGTTCAGGAAGCAGTTTCCCAGGACAGTGAGTTGAAGAATCGTATCCAGCGAATCCGTACTGCTCTCCAGAATCTTGCACCTGTCCACAGCTGACGGTGTGTATACCGGCTCTCGCTGTAGAGAAGTGATGGTGAGAGCTCCAATCGACCGGTTTATAGACGAACACCACACATCAAACAGCATAGCGGAAACCACCGTGCGCTCATAACTTGGGACCACTCGCACACAGTTCCACACTGCCTACTACGGCTACTTCTTAAGTTCTTTATAAGACAGTACTAGAAGCTCACCAAAAATCTGGAAGGGTAAGGGATGCGCTTCACGATCTCTCGAGAAAAATTGCAGGAAGGCCTCGCCGCGGTAGCGGCAAGCATTCCGGCCAAGACCACGTTGCCGGTCTTGGCGAACATTCTGCTCGAGACGACCGATAAGGGAATCAAGCTCTCTGGTACAGATCTGGATATTGCAGTTAGCACGGAAGTAGCGGCGGATGTAGAAACGGCGGGAGCAGTTACGATCCCAGCGAAGAAGCTGAGCGAAATTGCGCGTGAGCTTCCACCCGCTCCGGTAAAGATCGGAGCTGTCGGTGAACAGCGCGTGACGATCGAATGCGGGAGATCCAGGTTCAAGCTCCTCGGCTTGCCCAGGGATGAGTTTCCCACTTTTCCCTCGGTGCGCTTCAATGAGAGCTGGAGAATTCGATCCGGTGATCTGCAGCAGCTGATCACCCACACCGCTTTTGCCGTCTCGTCCGAGGAAAGCCGGCCGATTCTCAATGGAGTTCTCTGGGAGCTCCGGCCGGAGAAGATGCGGATGGTTGCAACCAACGGGCATCGTCTGGCAAAGATGGAAATGGGAATCACCTCGGCCGACGCTCCGTCGAGTGACCTGAT
>JBDSRC010000177.1:0-5456 GCA_039929505.1 Gemmatimonadaceae bacterium | reverse complement strand
GTCAGGAGGAAAACTGTGCCGGAAAAGAGCACAAATCCCTGGATCATCGGATAGTCGCGGGCTTGAATCGAGTCGACCAGTAGCTTGCCCACTCCCTCGCGAGCGAAAATCGTCTCCACGATTACGGCGCCACCAAGCAGACGACCCGCTCTCACTCCAGTGAGCGTCACCATTGGATTGAGCGCGTTTCTGAGCGCGTGACGCGTAACCACCAACCAGGGCGGAAGCCCTTTCGCCCTCGCTGTGCGTACGTAGTCCTCGCCCAACACCTCGAGCATGTTGGCTCGCGTCAGCCGGACCAGCGTTGCTGCCTCGCCGAGTGCGAGGGTGAGGACGGGGAGGACGAGATTCCGCCATCCGGCCGAGCCCGCCACGGGAAGCACCCCGAGCGTGACCGAGAAAAAAAGGATAAGGAGGTATCCGAGAACGAAACTGGGAATCGCCGTGCCGAGCAGCGAAAGCAGTCGTGACAAATGATCGATTGGGGACCCGTATCTGACCGCAGCGACGACGCCGAGCGGGAGGGAGATAGCAACGCCGAGCAACAGCGCCCCGATCGCAAGCTGAATCGTCGATGGAAAGCGCGCCGCCAGCTCACGGAATACAGATGCACCGCTCCGGTACGACGTGCCTAGATCCCCCCGGATTGCATCGCCCAGCCACCGCGAGTAGCGCGCCGGGAAGGAATCGTCGAGTCCCATCTCATCGCGCAGCTCCTGGATCGCCTCGAGAGTGGGTTGTTCGCCCGTACGCTGTTGAAGTATCATCGCCGCCGGGTCGCCGGGCGCCAGCCCGGCGATACTGAAAGCGAGAAGCGAGATCCCGAGCCAGACCGGAATCAAGTAGGGCAGGCGCCGGGATATCTGTGTTCCTAACTGCGGCTGCATCCGCTCACCTCTCCAGCCAGACGGTGTCCCAGCGCTGGTTGAGCCGCGAGGGATGCGCGGCGAATCCACGGACTCCCTCCGTCATCGCGTAGATCCGGTAGATCCCCGCCAGCGGAATCGCCCCCACTTCTTCGTCGAGGAGGACGTGCATCGCCTCGGCAGCCAGCCTCTGCGTCTGGCCGTGATCAGGTGACGACAGCGCTCCTGTCACCAGACTGTCGAACCGTCGCCCGGCGAGCATGAACCGGGCGCTCCTGACATTCGATGCCTGGTACCAGCGCACCGAGAGAAGAAATGCGGGATTTGCGTCGTTCTGGTTCGGCAGCTCGATGTCCAGATCGAACTCCCCGCGGTTGATACGGCTGTCGAAGCCCGCGGCATCGAGCCGGTCGATTCTCATGCCTACCCCGACGGCTCTGAGCTGGGCTTGAACGTATTCCGCGATTGCGGGATCCACCGGGCCTGACTGGACGATCATCACCAGCTCGAGTGGGCGTCCGTTTTTTTCTCGTCCACCCCGTGCGGCCCGCGTCCAGCCTGCGGAGTCGAGCAGGCGTTCCGCCCCGCGAGGATCATACGGCGCTCCCCGAACGACCGCAGCGTATGGCCCCAGCACCTTTGGAGGATTCACTGTGGATACTCGCGTCGCGTAGCCGTCCAGAACTCGATCCACCAGAACCGAGCGATCGATGGCCATCGCTACCGCCTTCCTTACCAGCGGGTCTCTGAGGTAGTCATGAGGCGGCAACCCGCGTGTGGCCATGTAAATGAGCAGGGTGGATCCCGGAACGGAGTTTACGATATGGATTCCCTTCGTCGCTTTCAGCCCGGCGACCATGTTTCTTCCCACATCGAAGATTGCGTCGACCTCCCCGGACCTAAGCGCTAGTGCGCGCGTATTCTCGTCCGGAATGAACCGGAAGGTCAACTGCTGCAGCTTGGCCCTCGGCCCCCAGTACCGTTCGTTGCGCTCGACGCTGAGGTGCCGCAGAGGCACATACTCCTTGAACTTGAAAGGACCGGTACAAACGGGCCTCACCGCCGGATCACTTCCCCGAGCAACGGCGGCATACGTCGGGTGAACCAGCTGTTCGAGAATTCTGAGGTTCGGCAGCGACGGTCGAATGTCCACCGTGCTGTCGTCGATCACGCTTACCGAGTTGGCGGAAAGAAAGCTGTACTGCGTCTTCGCGGCGACGGACAAGTCGATCGAATACTTGACGGCGAGCGCGTTGAATGGAGAACCGTCGTGAAAATGAACACCGCGTCGTAAGAAAAAGCGGTAGGTGTTATCGCCGACGTAGGTCCAGCTCGTCGCGAGCCAGGGCTCGACCTGGAAGTCTGGCGTGAGGCGCACCAGCGTTTCGCAGATCGAGGCGTTGAGCGGGTACATTCCGAGGCGTTGGCGGTTGAGCCTGAGCCCGAATTCGTCCGCGCCAGCCGCAACTATCAGCTCCTCAGCGTCAGAGCGCTCAGCTGACAACGAGCGGGACCGCTCATTCTCTCCGCAGCCCACTATCGCCAAGAGAGCGATCGCGCCCACAGATCCGACAAACGCTCTGTTTATTGGACCAGCCCCAGTTGAATGTTCTGCGCGCACGCACCAGTTTTGCGCGAGAAAAGGTTCGAACCGCCCCATCTAACAGAGCGCACGGCGGTGCATGCCGCAACAGGAACCCGAGGACACCACGACAACCAGCGAGGCCGTGCTACAATGGCTGACTTCACCAAGGAATGGATCGAGCACCTGAAGACCCAGATCGGCGGCCGCCTCAACATCGTCGCCGACAAAATGGAGCCGCAGGCGTACGAGGAGCTCGTTACCGACCTCGCCTGGTTCACCTTCCGCTTCGCGCGCGACCCGGACACCAAGATGAGAAAGGTGTTTCGGTGAGTCTCCCGGCGTGGCGGCACTAGATTCGCCGTAGAGTCCCGGCAGGCTCTGCAAGCAACCGACTGGCAAGGAGCAGGACGAGTGGCGAAATGCGAGGTGTGCGGCAACGACTACGACAAATCGTTCACCGTCACGATGAAGGGGAAAGCCCATGTTTTCGACTCGTTCGAGTGCGCCATTCACGCCCTCGCCCCCAAGTGCTCTCACTGCGGATGCAAGATCGTGGGTCACGGAGTCGAAAGCAGCGGCACTTTTTACTGCTGTGCGCATTGCGCGGCTGAGTCGGGCGTCAAGGGACTCGATGACCGCGTCTAGACATAGGGAGGCCAACACGTGAAGTGGAAGAGTCGACGCGACGCTGATGGCAAGATCGGCGACGAACGGGTACGCACCAAATTCGCCTGGGTGCCCATCGATGCGGATGATGGCTATACCTATTGGCTGAGTCCCGTAGTCGTCCGCGAAAAGCTCCTGCCCAAGCTCGGCCGGGGCGGATTCGAGGACGAGGAGGAAGACTGGGAAGTCGTCGAAGCAAAGCCAATCGCCGGCACCAGCAGGAAAAAGAAGAAGTAGCCGCGCCTGCCTTCCCCGCCCCGGCCCTGCAGCTAACGATCGACTTGAACGCCGACCTCGGCGAGGGAGTCACCACTTCCCGTCTCGCCGAGGATGAATCAATTCTCGCGCTTGTGTCGTCAGCCAACATTGCGTGCGGATTCCACGCGGGAGATGCGACATCGATGCGGGAAACGGTTCGGGCTGCGAGTGCACGTGGGATCTCGATCGGGGGGCACGTCTCGTATCCCGACATTCCTGGTTTTGGCCGGCGCGAGATCGGCCTGCACTCGAGCGAGATCTCCCGGCATGTGACCGTCCAGATTCAGGCGCTCGCCGCCGTATGCGCTGGTGAGAGCGCGCGCCTGGCTCACGTGAAGCCACACGGCGCGCTCTACAACCGCGCGGCTCGCGATCCCGCCGCTGCTCGCGCCGTTGCGCGGGGGATTCAGGGCGCCGGCCTCGAGCTCGTACTCCTCGGACTCGCGGGCAGCGAGATGATGCGTGCCGCCTCGAAAGCCGGATTGCCGTTTGCCAGCGAAGCGTTCGTCGACCGCGGGTACACGGAGGACCTGTTACTGGTCCCGCGCGACCAGCCTGGAGCGATGATCGATGACACCGATTGGGCGGTAGCGCGAGCCATTACGCTGGTGAAGCGGAAGACCATGATCACACGCGAAGGAGTCGAGCGCCCGCTCGACGCAGCTTCTCTGTGCGTGCACGGCGACAACCCGAACGCCCTCGACCTTCTTCGCGCTCTGAGATCGGGGCTCGATTCGGCTGGAGTTCGCATCGCGCCCTTCGTCTCGTGACTCGCGCTCCGCTCGAAGCACAGCCGCTTGGCGACTCGGCCGTCACGATCAGGTTCGGACCGGAGAGGAGTCCTGAGCTGCTCGCTCGCATACACGCCACTGCCGCCGTTGTCACGCGAGCGAAGATCAATGGCGTGGAGGACGTCGTGCCCGCGTATCTCGCGCTGACGGTGTTCTACGACTGCCTCGGACGATCGTATGCGGATTTGTCGCGCGAGCTCGTTACCCTCTGCGAGGACGCGGCGAACACTACCGGCGAGGTGATCGCAAGTCGCGAACACCTGATCCCGGCCCGATATGACGGCCCCGACCTTGAAAGCGTCGCGGCCGCCACCGGTCTCACCATCGAGGAGGTTATCTCCCGTCACGCCGCGCGCATCTACCATGTGGACGTCCTCGGCTTCGTGCCGGGATTCGCTTACATGAGCGAGCTCGACGAGGCGCTCGTGCTCCCCCGGCTGGCCCAACCGCGGCCAAGAGTAGCGGCAGGAAGCATCGCGATCGCGGCGCGCCAAACCGCGGTGTATCCACTCGACACTCCGGGCGGATGGCACCTGATTGGAAGCACCGACACCGTGATGTTCGATCCAACGCGGAAGGAGCCAGCGCTCCTGCGCGCTGGAGACACCGTGCGATTCGAGCGCGTCAGGTGATCGTCGTCGAGCGCGCGCCCCCCTATCTCACGATTCAGGACGACGGTCGGCGACGCTCGCGAGCCGCGGGAGTGCCACATGGTGGCGCGATGGACAGCTTCGCGTTGGGAGCGGCAAACGCCGCAGTCGGCAACTCCTTCAGCGCGGCGGTGCTCGAGTGGGGACTCGGCGGCGGATCGATGCGGTTCGGGACCGATTGCACCTTCGCCCTCGCCGGCGCGTCACCGTCGGCCACGCTCGCCGGTGAAGCGGTCGCGCCACTGACGACCGTACGCGCCGCGAAAGGCGACGAGCTCGTCGTCAATCACCTCGAGACTGGGTGGTTCCTGTACGTCGCATTCCGGGGTGGCCTCGATCTGCCGGTCGTGCTCTATAGCAGGTCGACTTACCTGCCCGGAAGGTTTGGAGGAATGGAAGGCCGCCTCCTCCGACACGGCGACTCACTCCGGCTGAGAGAACCGGCGGGTCCGGCGCCGTCGCCTGGATTCCATGTGCCTGCCGACCTCATCCCCGCGTACGCGGGAGGCGTCGTGCACATCACGCCCGGTCCGCAGGCAGGCCTCTTCAACGACCATGCATGGCACGCGCTCCTCGGCAACGAGTTCCGAATCTCGAAGGCGTCGGACCGCACCGGCTACCGGCTCGAAGGCACCGCGCT
>JBDSRC010000176.1:0-9371 GCA_039929505.1 Gemmatimonadaceae bacterium | reverse complement strand
TCTCGTCGAATATGTTGCGCGCAGACGGATAGAACGATGCGAGAGCGGCAATCGAGCTGTTCAACATTGCCATCGGGTGCGCGTCATACCGGAAGCCTTCGAGAAACTTCCGCATGTTCTCGTGCACGTACGTGTGAAACGTGATCTCGTGCACGAACTTGTCGTACTCCTGCTGGGTGGGCAGCTCCCCGTGGCGCAGCAGCCAGGCTACCTCGAGGAAGCTCGCGCTCTCGGCGAGCTGCTCGATGGGATATCCCCGATAGCGAAGAATGCCCTTGTCTCCATCGATGTAGGTGATGGCGCTCCGGCACGACGCCGTATTCAGGAAAGCAGGGTCGTAGCTGACGAGCCCGAGATCTTCGGGGTCTTCGGTCTTGAGCTTCTTGAGGTCCGTCGCGCGGATTGCATTTTCGGCAATCGGAATGTTGTAGGTCGTCGAGGTACGAGTATCTCTCACCTCGAGGCCTGCCTCGGAGCCGGATGCGTCAGGTCCCGCTTTCGGAGCGGTATTCTTCTTTTTGGGGGCTGCGGTCATACCCGACTTCGGCATCCTGTTTCTCCCGTTTATTACATCCAATTTAGCGCAACGCCGGCGTGCGTGAGAACAGGCCCGAAGACATGATGAGGGCTCACGCCGCGAATTGACGCGAGCGGTTTGGCACCCGCTCTTCGCCGGTGGTCAGCGCGTGGCAGTGGGTGCCACTGGTCGAAACCCCTTTCGATGCATCACGCCCCATTCCTTTCTGCCGCGCAGGAATTTCCAAAGGCCCCGCAGCCGCCAGTAGACCGTGAGCTGCCTGTAGCCGAGGTTTTCGAGAAGCGCCCACCAGAACAGAAGAACGCGGTCGCGGAATGTCTTATACCGGTGGAAGCTCATGTCTTCCAGAATCAGCGTGAATGCGGTCAGCGCGGTGCCGAGGCCGTAGGCGGTGAGATAGAAAAGCCCGGCGAAATTCCAGTCAACGACGCCGAAAACCAGGCCAAGCGCGAGGCTTACCAGTCCCACCGCCTCGATTACCGGCGCCAGCAGCTCCACGAACACATAGTACGGGATCACGAAGAGGCCAGTAACGCCGTACCGTGGATTGAACAGCATTCGCCTGTGCCGCCATAGCACATCCGCCAACCCGCGGTGCCACCGGTCGCGCTGGCGGCCGAGGACCCGTAGTGATTCCGGAACCTCGGTCCAGGCAACCGGATCGGGGACGAACGCGATCCTTCCACGTTCGCCCCGCTCGTAAGAAAGTCGTTTCAGCCGCAGCACCAGCTCCATGTCTTCGCCGACGGTGTCATGGAGGTAGCCACCCGCGGAAAGCACCGCCTCACGCTGAAAGAGGCCGAACGCTCCAGAGATGATGATATTGCCGCCCAAGCGGTTCCAGCCGAGCCTGCCGAATAGAAAAGCCCGGAGATATTCGACGACCTGAATTCCCGCCAGAAAGTGAGTAGGAACGGCGGTCTTCACCACACGCCCGAAGCTCACTTCCGATCCGTTGACCACTCGAATGGTTCCGCCAGTGGCGACGACGTCGGTCGAGTAGAGGAACGGTCGCACCATTCGCTGCAGGCCGTCCGCTTCGATCAGAGTATCGGCATCCATTGCGCAGACGAGCTCGCTGCGCGCAAAGCCGAGGCCGACGTTGAGGGCGTCGGCTTTGCCACCATTGTCCTTGTCGACGACGACGAGCGAGGGGTAAGTCGATGATCTGTACAACGAGCGCACTTCCTTCGTTTTGATGCGCTGCTCGTAAATCGTCTTCACCGGCACCAGATCGAAGCGGTCGATGAGAACCTGAACGGTTTGATCCTTCGATCCGTCGCTGATAACGATCACTTCGAGGTTGGGATACTGAAGCGCCAGTAGCGCGCGCAGGCTCGATTCGATGGTTGCTTCTTCGTTGAAGGCGGGCGCAAGAATCGAGATCGTCGGTGAGAGAGTCGAGCTGAGAAGAAGGTGGCGGCTCTCATCACTGATGAGCAGCATGTGGCGCCGCAGCTCCAGCAGCGCGCTCAGGAGCAGGATCAGATACCAGCCGTTGACGGCGACGAAATAGACCAGCACCACGACCTGGCCCCTGACCAGGATCTCGTTCGCGATACCAGTCAGCATGCCGTTCATCCAGCTGCTGCCGGCAGGTCGAGGACCTGCTGTGCCATGTCGGCCGCGAACCTGTCGTCGCCGTTCGTCGCGCGCCGCAGAAACAGCGCGCCTGGCGCACCCAGAGTTCGCAGGCCCAGGCCGGCCGCACGACGGACACGCCAGACGGGGTCACGCAGACGCTCCGCCAGCAAAGAGGCGGCCCGCCAGTGCTGCATCCGACCGAGCGCGTGGGCCGCCGCGGCTCTTACACGAGAGTCGTCGTCGGCGAGGAGCTCGATCAATCGGGCGGCTGCGCCAGCGTCGCCGATTGCACCCAGCAGGTTCGCGGAGGCGACACGAACGCCGATGTCTTCCGTGCGGGAAAGACTCAGTGCGGCCGGACCGAAGCTGGGCTCTGCCACGGACTCGGCCACGCGAAGCCCCGCTTCGGCAGCTGGCCCGGAATGTGTTTCCAGAAAACCAGTGAGCGGTCCGGCGATGATGCCCCCCATCCTGAGGAGGGCGTTCTGCACCGAAAACCGCGCCTGCGTAGCCGGATCCGCCAGCAGGGTCAACATCGCCGCGATGACCGGGAGAGATGGCTGAGCGGCCGCCCATTCCGCGGCTTGCGCCCGTATCGCGGGGTGAGTGTCGGCCAGCAGCTTCAGGATCAGGGGATCGGCAACGTCCATTTGGGACAGGATACGAGCGCCCCGCAGACGGCGCTGCCAAAGCCGGCTCTCGCACAGTTTGCGCGCCCGATCCAGCATCCCCACCTGTTCCGCCACGAAACGCAGGTTGTCCTTGCCGGTGCCGGTCAGGGTCCGGGCCATCTCGAGAAACGTGATCACCTGGACATCCGCGGGCAGCTTTCGCAGCGCCTCGATGTCCTGGACGTTGACCGCGCCACTGGTGATGAGGTGCGCCAATGCGGTCCGCGCTCCCGTTGCCAGTCTGAGGAGGCGTCTCTCCCTCAGGAAAAGCCAGATGCCGTGCGCGAAGAAAAGGCCAACCGCAAGCACGAGCAGGCCGACTTCGGCCAGCATCACCATATCCAGAAGGTGCTTGCTTACCATTCCCCGCTGCGTTTGAGCACCGCGCGGACCTTGTGCATCAGGACCGGGACGCTGAACGGCTTGGCAATGTGGTCGGTGGCGCCGAGCTCGAGCGCGGCGAGGACGTCGCGCTCTCCCGTGCGTGCCGTCAGCATGACTACGCTGCTCGATCGCATTATTCCATCCGCGTTCAGCCGGCGCAGCACGTCGAGTCCGTTCAGCGCGGGCAGATCGACATCGAGGAGAATCACGGCTGCCTGCACCTCAGGCGCGTGTCCGGTCAGCGCCGTTGCCGCGCTCTCGCCGTCAGCAAACGCGGCGACGCGGAGGCTGCGGGACTCCATCGCGTGGCGCAGCATGGACACCAGTGCCGCATCGTCATCGACAATGACCACGTCGACGCGACGTGTCATCACGCCGGCCGGTTTCAGCCCGGAGATTCCAACCCGAATGGCACCGCCAGCCTGTCTGACCTGATGAAGTGCTTTCAGCGCTTCGTCCCGTAACGCCGCGAGCGTATCGCCGTCGGTCTGGAACTGTGCCACGCCACCACTGCACGTGACACGGACGCTACGGCCATCGCCGGCCAGGAAATCGAGCTCGGCGATTTTGCCGATTACCTGGCCCAGCTTGATTGCCGCGTGCTCCTTACTGCTGCCGTACATGCCGATGGTGAAGTCGTCGCCTCCCCACCAACTGGCGATATCTTCGGCGCGAAAGGATTTCGGGAGAAGCCCGCCGATTTCGCGCAACACGATATCACTGAGCGTGCGGCCAAACGTCGACGCGAGACCCGGGAACGAGTCCACCTGAAGAACCGCGATGGAGTACGGATCGCTCTTCCTGCGCGCGAGCCTCAGAAACCGGTCGATGAGCTCTGTCGCTTTTCCGGCCGTGGGCAGGCCCGTCAATGGATCGGTGTCCACCGGGCGCGGGTGCGCCTTGACTCCCGTGAGCCGGCTCTCGATGCGCATCATCAGCTCTGCCGGCACGAACGGTTTCGCGATGTAATCGTCCGCACCGGCCGCGAACATCCGCTGAACCCGTTCCTGATCGGTGTGTCCGGTCAGAAAAAGAACCGACAGCTCGCTCCAGCGGCGATCGTTTCTTACGGCGCGGCACAGCTCGGTGCCGTTGATCTTCGGCATCTCGAGGTCGAGCAGAATGAGATCCGGCTTCGTCTCGTCGACCGCCCGCCAGAATCGCAGCGGGTCGCTGAGCGCCGTAACGACCAGCCCGCGCCGTTCCAGATGCGACTTGAGCGCTCTCGCGATCATCGGTTCGTCATCCACGATCAAAACCCGCCGCCCCTCGAGCTGCGATCCTGCGACCGCGGCACCGGCATTTACCGGTGTCGCGCTCGCGCGCGATGAGTCACCAGCTTGACGACCTGCAGCGGCGGGGGAGCCCGCCAGGCTCTGGCGCAGCGCCAGCAGCTGCCCCGAAATCGAGACTCCGTCGGCTTGAGCAAGAGAAGTAGCCGCGAATCGCTCACCGATTTCCGTCGCGACGCGCGCCCCCGTCTCGAATCCATATCGGGCCGCGACGCCGGCAATGTCTCGCGCATCGCGCTCCGCCGCTGCCTTCAGCTCCTGAGAGAGGCTGTCCTCCAGTAGCGCAATCGCGGCGTCGTCCAGCTTGTCGAGCTTCTGAAAAGTAGGAGCCCGAGTGCGATCCCAGGCCTCGAGGAGAGCAGCTGCTACGTGCTCGCTGTGCCCCGCTTGGGGAGGAAGGACTTCGACCTCACAGATTTTTCCGAGCGCCCGCAACAATTCTTCCACGTCGACGGGTGAAAGGAAAAATCGGTCGACGTGCACGCCGTCCAGCGCGCGCAGGGCGTTTTCCGCCTGCTGCATCGAGATGCAGTAGGCAATCCGTGTGTCGTCGCTCGAGTTCCTGGCGCGACGGGCGATGTAAATCGATTCATCGGTCGGGAGGGTATCGCTGAGCAGAACCAGTCTGGCTTCGCCGCGAGCCGCCGCGCGGCCCATCTGTTGGGCGTTCTCGAAATCGGTGATCACGACGTCGCGGAGTCTCAGCCCGATTTCGCGGACTGTTTCCGCGGGAATACCCGCCACCAGGATTCGGACGGCCTCCGTCATCTCCTATGGAACGTACCATTCAAGGCCCACGGTCGCCGAACGGTGGAGCCGCGTCCTGCCCGGGGCGATTTGTTCCTGCTGGTAGCCAATCCCGTAGGTCGCGCGCGTACCCGAGCGACCGAGCGGCTGTCGCCGGTCCAGGGCGACTGCGTAACTGATGAGTCGGGGTATCCGTGTAAATGCCGCCGGATCGCGCGCTTCCGGATCGACGCCGACGCTCCGGCTGGCCGTCAGCGTCGCGTAGTCGTACCGGTCGCCGAAATAACGGCGTCCGGTCAATCCCCAGGCGTAGGAGTTGTTATCCGGGACCCGCGTAAAAGACGGCCGGACGGAAATCCAGTAGTTGCCGAAATATTTTCCGAGTGTGCCAGTGTAGGTGTACGCGTCGGGCCCGGGGGTCCGAAGATATCGGACTCCCGCCGAGACTTCCCAGCCAGTCGCGAAATTGAAATACGGCTCCGCGACGAGGCGGAGGGGGAGGAACACCCCGGTCGAGGACGAGGCCGCCACATCCAGAAACACGTAGCTTCGGCGGGTCAGTCGCGGGTACGCCTGCAGCTCGAACTGGACACCATTCTTTAGATATCGGCGCGCGCCGCTAACCCCGAGAACTAGGGTCCCGAATGGCAGTCGCTGGGCGTATTCGAGTGCAAGGTCGTGCCAGGGCTCGATGTCGCTGAGGTCGTCGTACTGATACCGGACGCCAAGGCGCCGGCGATCGTCCAGCGGGCGTACGCTTTCGTGGCTGCTCGCGGCACCCTGAGTTCCCTGGGCGGCCACCCGCACCACGGGCCAGCTCACCGCAAGCCAGATTGCAACGCTCAGTGCGCAGGTGTGCCTGCCCCGCCCGGTCAGAGCGGAGGGAATCGCTGACAGCCGACACGTAACACTCAGGCGCCTTACCGATTTCCGCATGTCGCGCTCCTGTTGATGGACGCGCTTCTGGTGATGGATGCAAATTTACGCCGTATCCGACGGCGACGAGCAAACGCACTCGTATTGGCCGAACGCCTCACCCCCGGTACGATGACCTTCCGGAATACAAAGCGCTTTCGAAGTGTGTTTCTGGTGACCGTCGCGATCGCGGCGCTCACCGCTTTCGGGGAATGGCAGGGCGGCGTGATCCACACGATCGAAGTCCCTGCCCCATCGCTCCCTGGCAACCTACTCGGCGATTCCGACAGACGTCCCGTCTCCGTCTATTTGCCACCACAGTACTCGACCGACCGCAACCGGCGTTTCCCCGTCGTGTACCTGCTTCACGGGTTTGCCGCCGACCACAAGG
Source organism: Gemmatimonadaceae bacterium (assembly GCA_039929505.1). Lineage (GTDB taxonomy): Bacteria > Gemmatimonadota > Gemmatimonadetes > Gemmatimonadales > Gemmatimonadaceae > UBA4720. The sequence continues at coordinate 2,849 of JBDSRC010000176.1, read as the reverse complement.
CGTTCATCGCCGGCGCTTACCAGGATCTCAACGTTCGGGTGTCGATGGACAGCCTGATCGGAGCCGGGAAAGTGCAGCCGCTGATCGTAGTGACTCCCAATGCGCGCAACCGCTTCGATGGGAGCTTCTACGCCAATTCGCCGACTACCGGAAGATGGGAAGACTTCGTCGCGAAGGATCTCGTCCGGTACATCGACAAGCGGTATCGCACGATTGCGAAATCCTCGAGCCGCGGAATAGCGGGGCACTCGATGGGCGGATATGGCGCCTTCACCGTTGGAATGCGCAATCCGGAGGTTTTCTCCGCTGTTTATGCGCTCAGTCCGTGCTGCCTCGGAGATCAGCAGACCGATCTCACATTCCCTGGCCGCGCGGAGACGTGGAAGAGGGCAATCGCTGTGACGGACACCTCGCAAATAAGACGGGCCGGATTTCACGCCAACCTGCTGATGGCGCTCACGGCCATTTATTCGCCGGCGCCGGCAAACACGCCCCTATTCCTCGACTATCCCTTTGAGGCGCGCGGCGACACCCTGGTCCCCGACCCCGCAGCGCTCGCAAGGTGGCACCCGCCTCTCACGCAGCTCGAGCGATACGCTCGCAACCTGCGTCAACTGAAAATCTGGTTCGATGCGGGCGACGCCGACGGTCTGACCGACATACCCGTCAACGCGAGAGCTCTCAGTGAAAAGCTGTCCGCCCTCGGCGTCGAGCATCAGTTCGAGATCTATGAGGGAGATCACGGAAATCGCATTCGGGAGCGACTGGAGCGCAAAGTCTTTCCGTTTTTTTCCGTCGCCCTCGCGCCGAAAACTCCGCCCCCGAAGTAACGTCCCGACACGGACGCCTGACTAAGCGCCTTTGCTCTCTTTCGCCATCGCCAGCACCGCGTTCCATTCAGCGGCGCCGACCTTCTGGACTGACAGCCTGTTCCCCTTTTTCAGCAGCGGCATCCCCGCAAGCTCCGGCCTCGCCCGCATCTCGGCCAGCGGCACCGGCTCTGAGAAACGCTCGACCCCGCGCACGTCGACCATGCTCCATTCCACCTTGCCATCTCCGGCCCTCGGATCGAAATGCGAGTCCTTCGGGTCCGAAGCCGTGTGATCGGGGTATCCCTCACGTACGATTTCGACAACCCCGACTACTCCGGGACTGTCGCCACCCGAATGGTAGAAGAATGCGAGATCGCCCTTCTTCATTTCATCGCGCATGAAATTCCGCGCCTGAAAATTCCGCACACCATCCCAGTGAGTTGTCCGACCCGGAAGGGCCCAGAGATCGTCGAGGGAAAACGTTTCGGGGTCCGCCTTGAGGAGCCAGTACTGCCGGTTCGGACTTCCTGCCTTTGAGAGCTTGCTCATCGACTTTCACCGCCTGACAAAGATCGCCTCGCTGGTATCATCGTTACACGCCGCCGTAGATTCCTGCAGAGCCACTTCACACACCAGACTCCAATACATGTATCGTCAAACCTTCAGATCGTGCGTGCTGCTGTCGTTCCTTGCAGCGACCTCGAGCGCTCAGACGCAGAGTGCCCCGCTCTCCTACCCCTCGGCCACTCGCGGGACTCAAACCGACGTCTATCACGGTGTCACCGTCGCGGACCCGTACCGCTGGCTCGAGAACCCCGACGCGCCCGAAACGAAAGCCTGGGTCGAGCAGCAGAACAGGCTCTCCGAAAGCTACCTGTCGACAGTGCCGGAGCGCGCGGCGATCCGGAACCGCCTGACCCAGCTCTGGAATTACGCTCGCACCTCCGCACCGTTCAAGGAGGGCAACCGCTATTTCTTCTTGCAGAACAGCGGGCTTCAGAACCAGAGCATCCTCTACGTCCAGGACAGCAGGAACGCTCCGCCCCGGATACTGCTCGACCCGAACGTGCTCTCGACCGACGGCACCATCGCGCTCTCGAACATATCGGCATCGAGAGACGGGCGGTATCTCGCATACAGTCTCTCCACCAGTGGCTCCGACTGGCAGGAGATCAGAGTGCGCGACGTCAACACCGGACGCGACCTCGGCGACGTAGTAAAGTGGGTGAAGTTCTCGGGGTTGTCCTGGACCCGCGACAACAAGGGATTTTTCTACTCGCGGTTCGACGAGCCCGTGACCGGCAACGCGCTCACAAAGGTCAACAACAACCACAAGCTCTATTATCACCGGCTCGGGCAGCCACAGTCCCGTGACGAGCTGATCTTCGATCGGCCGGACCAGCCGGAATGGCTCGTTTACGGAGTGGTGAGCGACGACGGACAATATCTGGCGATTCAAATTGGACAGGGCTCGGTGGACCAGACCCGACTCTATTTCGTCGACTTCGCCAATCCGGGCAGGCCGAAGATCCGCAATCCGGTCGTCCGGCTGCTTGACCGGCTGGACGCGCAATACGAATTCGTCGGGAACAAGGGCCCGATGTTCTACGTGAAGACAGATCTCAACGCGCCGAAAGGCCGCATCATCGCGATCAGCATCGAGAATCCGCGGCCGGACCGCTGGACGACGATTGTATCGGAGAGCAAGGACGCTCTGGTCGGCGCGACGCTCGCGGGCGATGAGATCGTCGGCAACTATCTGGAAGACGCGCGGTCGAGCATTCGGTTCTTCAGTCCGACGCGGGGTGACAACCGGCCGGATCGCGCCCGCACTCCCGATCGCACTCGCGGAAGCGTCTACGACGACACCAGCACTGCTCCCATCATTGTCCGCGACCGCGGCCAGACGGTCGGTGGCGGATTCAGGTTGCGCGGCGAGCTTCCACTGCCCGGCATCGGGACCGTGGGCCAGATAAACGCGAAGCAGGGCGACGAAGAGCTGTTCTACACCTTCACGTCCTACCTCTATCCGACGAC
>JBDSRC010000175.1:0-6361 GCA_039929505.1 Gemmatimonadaceae bacterium | reverse complement strand
GGCGCTGAGCCCGCTCTGGTGCGGCGCTTCCGGGCGGAAGCCGCGGTGCGTTGGGCTTGAGTCGTCACTTGCGCTGATCTCCTGGCGGCTGTTGTGGCTGAATCGGCGGAACCGGCGGAACCGGCGGTGTTTGCGGTTTGCTCGAGGTCACCGAAGACGCGGCCTCGGCTATCTCCGTTGCAACTGACTTGCCAGCGTTCGCCACATCGGTGAGCACACCCACCGCCTTGTTCATCACGCTCATCGTTCCGCCGATCACGCCGGCCGACATCCTCCCGGCCCTGAGCGTGTCTTCGACGCCCTCCGCGAAGCGCCTGAGCGGGTTTTGCGCCGTCGACGGCTTCGGCGCGTACTTCGACTCGAGGAAGTCGATGTAGTCGAGGATCTGATAGATCCGGTCCTCGGAGAGCGTATCGAGCTTCCTGATCAGCCGCTCACGCAGGATGTCGTTCATTCGGGGCTCCTTTCTTCCACCGTCAGCCGCGGCCGCGCCAGCGCGCGCGGCGGCCGCGGACATCAATGTGAACGTAGTTGGTGCTGGCGTGGCCACTCGTGTAGATGCCAAGTCCCCCGATCAGATGGGGGTGCTTCAGCTCGACGATCTCCACGGCCAAACCTACCATACGAGAGTCCATGGCGGTGAGTTTTCCATCGCCGTTCGCGTCGATCGCCACATCGGCGGCGTCGCCGTACTGGTGCTGACTGTCCTTGGCCGCGCGCCGGATCCGACGGTTACGGTCGGGAGTGCGGAAGCCGGAGTGGACATCTATCGATAGATTGACCACCGCCTTGTCACCGTGCCACCGCGCGATCTCGGCAATCACCAGCTCGAGCTTGTCGAGCAGCTTCGGATTCACCGCCGCATAGCTGGGCCATACGGCCTTCTGGTCGTGGTTCAGAAAGTCTCCGACCCGCAGGCGCCGGGTGATCGGAATGTTGACATCGGCGGCGGTGATCTCCAGAAATCCTTCCGGCACTGGAGTCTTCCCTCGAACGCGCTCGGAGAGATAGGTCCCGATCCGGTATCCGCGCAGCATCCCACCTTCCTTTTCCACGAAAGGAACGAGCACAGCCAGCGTGAGGCCCTCGATCGGACGCTGCTGGTCGGCTTTTACGAGGGTGAGCTTGTAGAACCCCGCTTTATCCGGCACGATCACGCGCGCGCCGGTGAGAGGGCGCGGAGGGGTGCTCGCGAGACTGTCGCCGACACGGAGCCAGGCGTACTGCAGAGAAGTCGGATCCCCATGCACATCGAGGGGATACGAAATTTCCTGCGCCGGCATCGCGAAAGTGAGCTTCACTTCCCCGCTTTCCCCGAATGCGCTGGCAGATGGCGTGGCGGCTGGAATGACAGCTCGCTTCAGGTATGCGCCTAGGCGCCTGTCGTTCGGGTTGCCAGCCGCGCCCAGAAACTGGATTGCGCCGAGCGCGGCGAGGGCGGCCGAAGTGACCCAGACTATCCAGGTGGCATGCCGGGGTCTGACAGGCAGCTCGTCAGGGAGCTCGAGCTCCTCGCCGGTAGGATGCCTGCGCTCCTGCACCGCGGCCGATTGCAATCAGGTATCGCTAATAGATGTACACTGGGGTTCCGACGGGGACCATCGGGTACAGCCGCTCGATGTCCTCGTTGCGCATGCGGACGCAGCCGTGGCTGACAGATTGGCCGATTGTCTCCGGCTTGTTCGTGCCATGGATTGCGTAGCCGTCGCCCATTTTGAGGCGGCGCGTGCCCAGCACACCGAGATAGCGGCGCGCGGTCGTTCCAAAGGGCGGAATGATGACATTCCCGCCGCTGATGATCTCGCGGCCTTCGGTTCCCCCGCCCAACGATACCGTGCGGCCATCGCTATAGCGTCTCACCACTTCTCCATTCCGCACCGTGATCGCGCCATCGCCGGACGAGATCGACTGTCCCGACGAGAGCTTGACGACTCCAAGGCCGCGCTTCTGCGCCAGCTCGATGAAATGCCAATCGGGCGGAACCCACGCCGGATCTTCTTCTTTGGCCTGCACGCTCAAACGCCCCCGCGGGGTCTCAAAGCGCCACTGGCCACCGCCGGTGACTAGCTCCTTGCCGCTGCCCGTCGCGATTGGTGCCTGGAATAGAACCTGAGAACCCTGCTTGAACCAGAGCTGGTGATCGGCGATGCTGACGACGATGTACGGGGTATTCGCGGCTTCTGCCGGGGTATCCGACATTAGCGTCCTCAGGCTGTCGCCGGTCATCCCAAGGCTCGCCTTCACTTCGTCGAGGACGCCCAGGTTGTCGTTGTAGACCATGCGGTTCACGTCGCGCTGATACCGCAGCTCCGCGGTCTTCGTAAGCAGCATAACGCTCAGAACCGCGGCCGTGACGAAGCCGAGGATCAGGAACCACACAGTTCTGCCACCGTACGAAAGGATTCTGTTTACTGCCATTTCGACACCCCATGACTGGTCATTGCGACGGGCCCACGAAAAGCGTGCGACCTCAATAGAAGTATACCTTCATACCGGCCTTAAGGTTCGGCATGATCGCCTTCATATCCTCGCTTCCGATGCGCAGCGATCCGGGCGGAATCGCCGTCGAGTCGTTAGCCAGCGCCGACGACCTCGCGACGAGGATCTGCGCCCCGCCATCGAGCGCGATCCGGCTGTCTGAAAGATCCGTAACCGTTCGCTCACCGCGCGGAAGTGCTACCGGCGGCGCGGAATCGGTTGCCGAGGGCGGAGTTTCGGGGCCGAACTGCACCGGCATCTCTCTCAAAAGCGCGCCTTCGCGCGTCAGATACATCTTCGCGCTGTCGATCGAGACGTTGAGGTGGAGCTTCTTGTCGAACTTCGACTGCCGCTTTATCAGCTCGATCGCGAGCCTCAGCTTGTTCTCCTCGGTCTGCACGATCGCGTCGGTGCGCGTTCGCTCGGCTTCCGTCATCCGGGAGCGCAGCGATGACACTTCGTTCGTGTAGTCAACGCGCTTGTAAATGAGCCACGCGTCGACGGCGACCATGAGTCCCACACCCAGCGCCAGCACGAAAACGAATCCGGGATAGGCGCGCCGGAAATCGCGCCAGCCACCACGCCGCCGGTCGCCTTCGCTGTCGCGGTCGGGATTACGCCTCGTTTCGAGGTCCTGCTTTGGCTTGAAGATTTCCATTCTGTCTCGTGACGCCCTCTGTGCGAGGTGAATTACATTACCGATATAATGGCGAACCAACCGCGCGCGAGGCCAGTCGCGCTCGTCGTTCTCGATGGCTGGGGCTACCGCGAACAGACTGACGGCAATGCGATAGCGCTTGCGCGCACACCGACCTGGGATTCCCTGTGGAATCGTGGATCGCGAACGCTGCTGGAGGCATCCGGCCTCCGTGTTGGCCTACCCGCCGGTCAAATGGGCAACAGCGAGGTCGGACACCTGAACCTCGGCGCGGGCAGAGTTGTGATGCAGGATCTAGTACGCATCTCTTCGGCCATCTCCGACGGTTCCTTTTTCACGAATCCCGCTCTCGTGGCCCCTTGCCGGCAGGTTAATTCAGGGGGAACCCTTCACCTGCTGGGCCTTATCGGCGATGGCGGGGTTCACGCCATCGATACCCACCTGCTGGCCCTGCTCGAGCTCGCCGAGCGCGAAAAGGTCCAGCGGGTCGCGATCCACGCGCTGCTCGATGGACGCGATACCATGCCCCAGTCGGCGCTGGGGTACGTGCAGGACCTGCTCAGGCATATTGCCGATATCGGTAGTCCCGCAAAGATCGCGAGCGTCTCGGGACGTTACTACGCCATGGACCGCGACCGGCGATGGGAGCGTACCGAGCTCGCGTACCGTGCGATCGTTGACGGCGTCGGCACCCCTGTGGGCGACCCCGTCGAAGCCATTCGCGCTACCTACGAGGCGGGCATAACGGACGAGTTCATGCTGCCGGTCGTCGTCACGGAGAATGGCGAGCCGTTGGCACGGATGAACGACGGTGACGCCCTCATCTGCTTCAACTACCGATCGGACAGGATGCGCCAGATCGTCCGGACACTCATCGAGCCGGGCTTCCATGAGTTCGACGTCAGCCGCCGTCCGCGGATAACGGTGACGACGCTCACCGCGTACGACCGCGGCTTCGATGTGCCCGTCGCGTTCCACCCTACCTCGATGGAGCGAATTCTGGCCGAAGTTCTTTCTGCCCGCGGACTCTGCATGCTGAAGACCGCGGAAACGGAAAAGTACCCGCACGTGACTTACTTCTTTAACGGCGGCGTCGAGCAGGCGTATCCGTGCGAGAACCGCGTGATGGTTCCGAGCCCCAAGGTCGCGACGTACGACCTGAAGCCGGAGATGAGCGCTGACGGGGTGACGGATGCATTGTGCAACGGTATTGCGTCACTCGAGCACGACTTCATTCTCTGCAACTACGCCAATGCCGACATGGTGGGGCACAGCGGCTCGATACCGGCGACGGTGGCGGCGGTGGAAACCGTCGACCGTTGTCTCGCGCGAGTGTTGAAGGCGGCGGAATCGGCCGGCGTCCGGCTGCTGGTGACGGCTGACCACGGCAACGCCGAGATGATGATCGATCCGGAGACCGGTGGCCCGCACACCGCGCACACGACGAATCCGGTGCCGTTCGTGATGGTCGACTGGGAACGGGAGAGGCCCTTGAGAGCGGGCGGCGCTCTCTCGGATGTGGCGCCTACTATATTATCGATGCTAAGTGTGGAACAGCCGCGCGAGATGAGCGGCGTAAATCTCGGAGTAATAAAGTGAAGTATCTGGCTGGCGCGATCGCGCTTGCATTCAGTGTTCAGGCGGCCGGAGCGCAGGTCGGACACCTCCCCACCGAAAGTCCTTTCGCCGATCTCGAGGGCGGGCACGAGCTGACTTTCTTTGCCGGCCAATTCAGCCCGGGCAAGGATCCGGTCGGGGTCGCGCCGCGGGGCGGCCCGCTCTTCGGCGTTCGCTACGAGAAGACCGTGGGAGGCCCGGCATCACTCATGGTCCGCTTCGCTCACGTCAATGGTGAGCGGTTCCCCATGGATCCGACGAAGGTCGGCGCCGCGGCGCAGCTTGGGCGCAAGAGTGTAGGGCTGAATCTCATCGACGCGAATCTTGCGCTCAACCTCACGGGACAGAAAAGCTGGCATAACCTCGTGCCCGTAGTGAATCTCGGAGCGGGCATCGCCACGTGCGCCTGTAACGTGGAGCTCGATCCGTACCGGTTCGGCACCCCCTTTGCAATTTCACTCGGCGCCGGTCTTCGCTACGTGCCCGGCGGACGGTTTCAGCTGCGCATCGACGTCAACGACTATCTCTATCAGCTGAAGTATCCGACGGCGTATTACGTTCCGCCCGCGACAGGCAGTCCATCCCTGGCGGCTGAAAAGCAGGCCAAATCATTCTGGAAGAACAACTGGGGCCTCACGGCCGGCGCCTCGTTCCTGTTCTTCCGGTAACCTGAATAGCCCTCGATCGGGCTGAACCGGAGGAAGTGTGGCGCAGGATTACGAGAACATCGACAACATCGGCGACATGAGTGACGGAGAGCTGCGCGCCTTCGTGCGCGACAGGCTCGAGGAGCAGCTCGCGTTTGACCCGCAAGACATCGAGGTCGCCGTCAGGAACGGCGTCGTCCGTCTCTCGGGAAGAGTCGGCACGGAGTCGGAGTATCGCATCGTCGAGCACGTCGTCACCGATGTTCTCGGGCTCAGCGAAGTGAACAACGAGCTCGTCATCGATTCGATCGGGCGCGCCGAGAGTCCGGTGGCAATCGACGACGCCGAGCTGTTCGGAACCGCCGACGTGCTGAAGGCGATCGAGGGCGGTATCCCGTGGAACCCGCCGGACTCGCCGACGCCGGAGGGGTTGAGCGGCACTGACGCCAATCCAGGCGTACTCAGCGACGACCATTAGGCGCGCTGGGATTGGCGGGAGCGCAAGCGCGCGGCAGCGGCCAGATTAAGTCGATGCTGATCGCTTCCCTCACCCGCCGCGTGTCGTTTGCCGCGGCGCACCGCTACAGCCGTCCCGGCTGGAGCGAGGAGAAAAACGTCGCTACTTTCGGTCCGTGTGCCTGGCCCAACTACCACGGTCACACCTACGTGTGCGAGGTCACCGTGAGCGGTCCGATCGATGACGCCACCGGCTTCGTCGTCGACCTGGGAGCGCTCGACCAGATTCTGAAGATCCACGTCACTGACCGATTCGACCACCGCAACATCAACCTCGATGTTCCCGAGTTCGCCGACGGGAAGCTCGTGCCTTCGGGAGAGAACCTCGCGCGCTTCATCTTCGAGCGTGTGGCGGGCGCGCTTCCCAGGCCGGCGCGCGTCGTCCGCGTGACCGTCGGTGAGGACGAATCCCTGAGCGCCACTTACAGCCAGGACTGATGACTCA
>JBDSRC010000174.1:0-4225 GCA_039929505.1 Gemmatimonadaceae bacterium | reverse complement strand
TGGAAGAGATCAATGGCTTTCTGACAGGCGTCCTGCGATGCGCGCGTCTGATCGGGGATGCCGAGCCCACTGGCGGTCCCAGGCGGGCAGCGACCGGTGTCGATCGATCCCTGTGCCTGCAACGACGACGAGGCCACGACTGTACCGGCGAGAAAAATGAACAAGCGAGCTTTCATCGATGATTCCTCAAGAAAATATGACTGTGCCCGAGCCGGATCTGAGTGACCCCAGAACCCAAGCCGGGACCTCCGCGAGGGAGGCCGCCGCCAGAACGCTTTCGACGTCCGGTAGCCCGCAGATTACGACCATTCCTACACCCATATTGAACGTTCGATACATCTCGGCCGGGTCCACCTTTCCGGCGTCCTGCAGCACCGTGAAAACGGCTGGTGCTTTCCAGCTCGAGCTGTCGATCACGGCGTCCAGCGTGTCCGGAAGCGCGCGATCGACATTTCCTGGCAATCCCCCTCCCGTGACATGTGCCATCGCGTGCACGGAATCGAGCACCGGTTTGAGCGCGCTCAGATAGGATCGATGTTCAGCCAGGAGTACATCCGCGACGGTCAGCCCGCTCCCGGGAAAACGGTCTTCCGGACCGAGACGAAGCCGCTCCGAAACGATCTTCCTTGCGAGTGAATAGCCGTTGGTATGGAGTCCGGCGCTCCCAAGCCCAACCAATACATCGTCGGGTCGAACCCGGTGCGGGCCCAGGATGCTGTCTTCCTCTACATATCCGACGACGAAGCCGGCCAAATCGTAATCCGGTGGAGTGTATAAACCGGGCATCTCAGCAGTTTCCCCCCCAATCAGCGCGCAGCCGTTCTCCCTGCACCCTGTGGCAACCCCCAGAACGACGGCTTCGACTACGGCCGGGTCGAGCTTTCCGAATGCCACGTAGTCGAGGAAAAACATGGGCAGCGCACCCTGAACCAGAATGTCATTGACGCAGTGGTTGACCAGGTCGCGCCCAATCGTCTCGTGCCGGTTGGCATCGATGGCCGCTTTGACCTTGGTCCCCACTCCGTCCGCGCTCGCGACGAGGACGGGCTTGGCCAGCCCGGGCGGGACGCGAAACATGCCGCCGAAGCCGCCGAAGGGCCCCACGGCGCCCGCGGTGAGGGTTGATTCAACGAGCCGTCTGATGCGCTGCTTTGCGGCATTCGACGCTTCCAGGTCGACGCCCGCGCTTCCGTAACGAAGCGCATCATCGGTCACGCGGGAATTTCCTCCTCGAAGGTGACGAGCCGCCGCATCTCGCTCATTCGCTGGTCGATCTCCGGCCGCGTGACGGTCATGAGCCGGTCGATGGAGAATCTCTCCACGGCAAACGAACCCATCACCGAGCCACAGATCACGGCACGCCGCATGTTCGCTTCACTGAGGTCCCCGCTTGCAGCGAGGTATCCGATGAATCCGCCCGCAAAGGCATCTCCGGCCCCGGTCGGATCGAACACGTTCTCGAGCGGAAATGCCGGCGCGAAAAAGATCGAGTTTGATGTGAACATGAACGCGCCGTGCTCGCCCTTCTTGATGATCACATGGCGTGGTCCGCGCGCGAGGATCCATTGAGCGGCCTGCACGAGGTTGGATTTCTCGGTGAGCTGCCGCGCCTCACCGTCGTTCAGGGTCACGAGGTCGACGTGCTTGAGGAGCTCGATGATGTCCGGCCGCCTGCTCTGGATCCAGAAGTTCATCGTATCGCACGCGACGAGCTTTGGCTTCTTCACCTGCTTCAGGACCTCGAGCTGGAGTCGTGGGTCGATGTTCGCCAGAAACACGAACTGCCGCGAGCGAAGCGAGTCGGGAATCTTGGGACTGAAATGCGAGAAGACCCCGAGATGGGTCTCCAGCGTCTCCGCCGAATTGAGATCGTGCCGATACCTTCCCCTCCAACGGAACGAGGGGCCATCGGCGTGCTCGAGGCCGCTGAAGTCGACGCCGCGCTTCCGGAGCGGCTCCAGATTCTCCACCGGAAAATCCGAGCCGACGATTCCGACGACGCTCACCTTGGTCAGGTGGCTCGCCGAGGCAGCAAAGAATGTGGCGGAGCCGCCGAGAACATCCTCGGCTTTTCCGAACGGAGTCTCGACCGAATCGAGCGCGACGGAGCCAACGACCAACACGGACATGCTTGCGTTCTCTGATAGGGTGACTGAGCGTCCGTCAGGACGAACGCCTCGAAAGCTACATTCTTTCGGGGGCGTTGATGCCGAGAATTGCCAGACCGTTTCTGAGAACGATCTGGGCGGCCCGGGCCAATGCCAGGCGCGCGCGCGTCACATCCTCGGCTTGCTCGAGGACGTGGTGCTTGTGATACCAGAGGTGCGCCAGGCGGGCGGTATCGAGCAGGTAGGTGGCGATGCGATGCGGCTCGAGTGCCTGGGCCGCCGATTCCACGACTTCGGGGAAGTCGAGCAGCTCCTTGATGAGCGTTTGCTCTTCCGGCTCTCTAAGCGCGTCGAGTGGAACGTCTGCCGCCGAAAACGACTCGCGGTCCACTTCCCCGACGCGGAAGATTCCGCACATCCGGGCGTGCGCCATCTGGATGTAGTAAATCGGATTCTCCTCCGACTGCGACGAGGCGAGGTCGACGTTGAAGATCAGCTGCGAGTCGCTCTTCCTCATCAGAAAGAAATACCTGACGGCATCGCGCCCGACTTCGTTCACGAGATCTCTGACGGTGACGTAGCTTCCCGCGCGCTTGGAGATCTTCACCTCTTCGCCGCCCTTCGTCACCGTGACCATCTGGTGCAGCACGTATTCCGGGTAACCCGGCGGCGCGCCGATCGAGAGCGCCTGAAGTCCGGCACGCACGCGCGTAACAGTGCTGTGATGGTCGGCCCCCTGCACATCGATTGCCCGGCGGAACCCGCGCTTCCATTTCGTGGTGTGGTACGCGACGTCGGGGACGAAATAGGTGTGAGATCCGTTGCTCTTTCTCATCACCCGGTCTTTGTCATCGCCGTATTCGGTGGTGCGAAGCCAGAGCGCGCCCTCGTGCTCGTAGGTCTTTCCTGAAGCAACGAGCTGGTTGACGGTTTCATCGACCATCCCATCGGTGTACAGCGAGGATTCGAGAAAATAGTTGTCGAAGTGGACACCGAACGCCTGCAGATCTAGGTCCTGCTCGCGGCGCAGCTCGCGGACTGCGAACTCGCGAACGCCGAGCCCGTCGCTTTCCGCGGCGTATTTCTCCGCCAGCTCGCGAATGTACTCGCCGTGATATCCCCCCTCGGGAATCTCGGCTGACTCTCCGCGCAGCTCACGCAGACGCGCATCCACGCTCGCCGCGAGGTTGTCGATCTGCCCGCCGGCGTCGTTGTAGTAGAACTCGCGTGTCACCTTCCAGCCCGTTGTCTCGAGAAGAGTGGAGATGGCGTCGCCGAGCGCCGCCTGTCTTCCGTGACCGACGTGCAACGGACCGGTGGGATTGGCCGAGACGAATTCGACGTTCACGGTGCGCCCGCGGCCTGATTCACTCCGGCCGTAGGCAGAATCGGCGGCGATCACCGTCTTGAGGCCCGCGGCGACGAATCCGGCATCGAGCCAGAAATTCATGAACCCGGGCCCGGCGACCTCTACGCGGGAAACGCCGGCGCCCGAGAGACTCATTGCTTCCCGCAGCTGTTCCGCGACCTGGCGCGGCTTGCTCTTCAGCGGGCGGGCGAGCACCATCGCCAGATTGGTCGCCCAGTCGCCGTGGGTCTGATCCCGGGGGCGCTCGACCACTGGATCGACGTCATCAGGCGCACCAATGGTACGCGCCGCGCGCACAAGCTCGGCGCGGATCTGATCCGCAGAGTTCATTCGTTCGATTTGGGCTTTGTCGCGGTGCTTGGCGCGGCGGGCTTGGATTCGCTCGCCGACTTGGCGCCGCTATCGGGGCTGCTCCCGGTTGCGGGCTTCTCCGAACCGGACGACTCAGACATGCCGGGGGGCTTCTCTCCGGGGGGCTTCTCTCCGGCGGGCTTCTTGGAATCGGTTCCGCTTGTCGTGGGCACTGCTATCTGGGACTTCTTCCCGTCCTTGCCGTAATCGGTGATATAGAAGCCCGAACCCTTGAAGAGGAGCCCGCCACCGGCCGAGAGCTGCCTGGTTGCAACCTTGGCGCACGTCGGACAAAGCACCTCGGCAGGCGCCGCGCCGATGGAGCGGTAGAACTTTTCGAAATCGTGTCCGTCAGGACAACGAAACTCGTATGTGGGCATGTTGAATCAAGAGGGGA
>JBDSRC010000173.1:0-2969 GCA_039929505.1 Gemmatimonadaceae bacterium | reverse complement strand
TCTCGCAGCCGTACATCGTTGCGTACATGACCGAAGCGGCTGACATAGATCCCGGCGACAAAGTTCTCGAGATCGGCACCGGCTCCGGATACCAGGCCGCGGTTCTCGGCGAGATCGCGCGCGCGGTCTATACGATCGAGATCATTCCGGAGCTGGCCGAGGGGGCACGGACTATTTTGGCGGAGCTTGGATACAGGAACGTGGATGTGAGAACCGGCAACGGATATCTGGGGTGGCCGGAGCACGCTCCTTTCGATGCGATCGTGGTGACCGCCGCTCCGGACGAAGTGCCGCAGGCACTGGTCGGCCAGCTCGCGCCCGGTGGAAAAATGGTGATCCCCGTTGGTGCGGCCTCGCAGGACATGATGATCATTGAGCGTACTGAACGCGGCGTGATAGAGCGCCGCACGATTCCCGTTCGCTTCGTTCCGATGACAGGAAAACCCGCAACAACATCGAAACCATGACCAAGCTGCGCCTCAAGGGAAGGCAGATCGCGATTCTCGTCGCGGAAGGAGTCGAAGACCTCGAGTTCTTTGTCCCACTCATGCGGCTGCAGGAGGAAGGGGCCGATGTCGTCGCCGCCGGGCTCGACCTCGAGCCGGTGCGCGGCAAGAGCGGTCTCGACATCACTCCCACTACTCGGATCGACTCCCTAAAGAGCCGCGACCTGTTCGCGCTGGTGATTCCCGGCGGCTGGGCGCCCGACAAGCTGCGGCGCCATGCGTCCGTCACCGGCCTCGTTGGGGAGATGGACGCAGCCGGCAAGACGATCGGAATCATTTGTCATGGCGGGCTGGTCGCGATCTCGGCCGATATCGTGGCCGGTCGGCGCGCGACCGGGTCACTTGGCATCAAGGACGATCTCGAAAACGCCGGAGCTCAGTGGATTGACGAGCCTGCCTTTCGGGACGGGAATCTCGTCTGGGGGCGCATTGTTGCGGACATCCCAGCATTTTGTCGTGAGCTGGTCGCGGCGCTGACAGACGCGGCTGAACACGAAAAGGAGTGATCATCACGTTTGGTTACGATGAAGCGCTCGAGGGCTAACCGGGTTTGACCGATGTCGCCGCGCCTGGCGCCTCGATAAGTCCACCGGCGTCGGCGCCCGCGAAGCCAAAGTACGACCGGTCCATCGTCGAAGGGCCTCTCGCGCGCGCGGTGTGGAAGATCGCGTGGCCGAGCATGCTGACGAACATCATCGGCGGTCTGCAGGGGATCGTTGACCACGTGCTCGTCGGCCACCTGGTTGGATTTAACGGAAACGCGGCGATCGGTGTGGCGTGGCAGATCATCATCATCGTCATCGTCTTCATCACATCGCTGTTCACGGGGATGAGCGTGCTCGTTGCGCGTTTCGCCGGCGCGGGCGACGAGGACAAGGTGAATCGCGTCGTCTATCAGGCGTTTTTGACCGCGGTTGGTCTCGCATTCCTTGTAATGGCGCCCCTCGGATACGTCCTCTCGCCGTGGCTGCTCGATTTCGTGAACGCTGAGCCGGCGGTAAAGGCAGAGGCGCTGCCCTTCATCCGAATCATGTTTCTATTCAGCGGTGGCATGCTGTTGTTCTTCATGTTGAGCGGAGCGCTCAGGTCGGCGGGCGACGCGCGCACGCCGATGATCCTTGGAATCGTGATGACGGTGCTCAATCTGGTGCTGAACATCGTCTTCATCAGCGGGCTGGGTCCTATACCGGCATACGGAACCGCGGGTGCGGCGATGGGAACGGTGCTCGCCTCGGGATTGGTGGCGCTGTATTCGATGTGGAAGCTCTGGAGAGGCGGCTGGGTCGTATCCTTCCCACGCCGGCTCGGTGGCCCGGACTGGAACATCATCCGCTCGCTCTTTCGCTTCGGATTGCCGACGGGGATCCAGGGGATCGCGATGAACATCGGCGGGCTTTTCATGATGGCGTTCATCGGCTCCCTCGCGCAGAGTGCGGCGGCGCAGGCGGCGTTCGCGGTGTCGTACACGCAGCTATTCTCGCTCATAACGTGGACGGCGATCGGGCTCATGGGCGCCGCCGCGGCGGTGGCCGGGCAGAATCTCGGCGCCGGTCATCCGGATCGCGCCGAACAAGCGGTGCACATTGCAGCAAGATTCGGATTGATGGGCGCGGCGTTCATCGGGGCGTTCTTCCTTTTCTTCCCGCGCCAGCTCCTCGCGATGTTCGGAATGAACGAGCCGGTCGTGGTCGAGATTGGGACGCAGCTGCTGCGAGTGCTGAGCGTGTCGGGCCTGTTCATCGCCGTCGCCCTCACCTATACCGGCGGGCTTCAGGGGACGGGCGACACCAAGAGCCCGCTTTACATCTCTGTTGTGTCACAGGTAATCATCCCGCTCGGGATTTGCTTCGTGATTCAGCGGCTGGGGACCCTCCAGCCGTTGCACATCTGGGTGGCGATTCTCGTCGGGCATGCGGTGCGCTGCGCGCTCAGCGTGCTCCGGTTCAATCAGGGCAAGTGGCGCGGAATTGCGGTGGACATCGGTTCGGGCGCGAGGGCTTAGGCAAACGTCACACGAAGAGCGGCAAATCCCGCTGAGTCCCAAATCGTCGAGCGATTCTTCGCATGGAATCCTATGACTGGCGTAACGCACGCCCTCAAGACGCAGGCAGTCGTTCTGGGCGGAACGCTCGCCGTGTTCTGGGCTGTGTTCGTCGTGAATCTCGCTCTCGGCGGCGCGCTCCTCAGTCTCGGCGTCATTCCGCGCACGGCGATTGGCCTGCGCGGGATTCTGTTCGCTCCGTTCCTTCATGCCAGCCTCGACCACATCGTCGCCAACAGCATCCCGTTCCTGGTGCTCGGCTGGATGGTCATGCTCCGTGACGAGAGACATTTCAGTCCGGTGACGCTGGCGGGAATGTTCGGCTCGGCGCTCGTCGCGTGGCTGCTCGGCGCGCCGGGCTCGGTGCACATCGGCGCCAGCGGCGTGATCTTCGGATATCTCGGCTTCCTGATGCTGAGCGG
>JBDSRC010000172.1:0-4475 GCA_039929505.1 Gemmatimonadaceae bacterium | reverse complement strand
AGCGAAAACGCAATCGGAGCCGTGTAGAAGGCGAGGAGCTTTCCCTCGTTGCTCTTGCTGGACACCTTGCACTGTGCGTCGGCGTTTGCCACCGACACGAAGAGAGCCGCCACGACCAGACCTCGCCACATTCTTACTCCTGTTCCGGGATTACGGCGAAACCCTAAGCTAGGATCCACGCCGACAGCAGGCGAGGATGCGGGCGGCAGGAAGTCCGATCCGCGGCGCAAACGCATACTGTTGGCAGGCGGCCGTCATTCAGCGACGTGGGACTTTCCGCGCGTATGTCCGAAGCATGCACATTGAATAGAACCTCGGCCGCTCCACGTACGTGCTCCACGCCCGGTTCGCGAGCAGCATCTCGCGTTCATATGCGAGAAACAGCGCCGTCTTTTCGCGGGCCTGGATGCGTGACCGGTTGTCGGGTCGGGCAGCGAGCGCGTAGCCTACGTAGTAGATCAGGCTCCAATCCGAGCGGGTTCTCGCGGCAGCTGCCGCCAGTCCCGCCAGCTGGTGGTCGGAGTGGTCGCCCGGGTTGATCGCGGCATTGGGGTCGTTTGTGTGGAGCGTTACCGGACTCTCCGTCGCGCGCTCCCTGATGATCAGCTCCCGGACCGTTGCGGTCAGGTCGCTCCAACCGGTGTAGGTTGCGGCGCTGTCCACTGTTTTGATACCCGGTATCCTGCTCGCGTGAAGCTTCCGTAGACTTTGAAAGGAGTTGTGCTCGAAACCGTACCCGTCACGCCGTCCGTCGGGAAGCCGCATGAAGTACGAGACGGTGTTTGCGATAGCGCAGCGTTGAACCGCATGTGAGCGCACGACTACGCTCACGCAATTGATCGCGCCGGTATCGGCTGCTGCGTTTGCGGCCAGTCGCGTTGACTGGAGCGCTGCGCGCTCTCGCGCGCGCCAGTAGCCGGGCCCGCGATTCTCGTCGCCTGCGGTGAGATAGATGAATAAGGAGTGATTGCCACGTCTGACTCCTTTGAACGCCACGTCGCCCATGAACAACTGCCAGTCGTCCTGGTGCGCGACGAGAAAAACGTCTGTTGGCCTGCCGGGCGGCGGAGTCAGCCCGGCGCCAGAGGAAAAAAATCCGCTGACGAGCGCAAGCGCCGTCAGCGGATTCAATCCCGGTAGCATTACGCTGCCTTTACTGCTTCGACTTCAATGTTGACCTTGATGTCGTTTCCGACGACGACTCCGCCCGTCTCGAGCGCCTGATTCCAGACGAGTCCGAAATCGCGACGGTCGATCTTGCCGGAGGCGCTGAACCCAACGCGCTCCCCGCCCCACGGGTCACGGTTACGGCCGCCGAACTCCACGTCGAGCGTGATTTCGCGAGTGACGTCCCGAATCGTGAGGTCACCTATCAGTTTGAATCGCTTGCCGTCGCCCTCGATTCTCCTGCTCGTGAATTTGATCTCCGGAAACTGTTCGGCGTTCAGGAAATCGGCGGAGCGGAGGTGCTGGTCGCGTTGCTCGGTGCGGGTGTCAATGCTCACGCTCTTGAGGGTGGCCTCGACCGACGAATTTGCGGGATTCTTCTCGTCGGTGTAAATCGTCCCCTCGATGTCCGTGATCCGGCCCTTTACGGTCGAGATCATCATGTGTTTGGCTGAAAACTCAACCAGGGTATGGGCAGGGTCGAGCTTCCAGGCTGTCTTAGCGCCGGCTCTCGGCGCGGTCTCTGTTGCTGTGCTCATTGTTTCCTCAATCAGGTCGCTGGGTCCCCAAATAGGGGGTATACTTACTGTGTGTATGTTAGTATACTTTAGTAAGTTACTTGTGTCAAGTTTCTCTTTTCCTATTTTTGTCGCATGGCCGAGCCCGTTTCTCCCATTTGCACGAGGTTCCACCGCGCTGTCGAGCTTATCGGCGGGCGGTGGACTGGCGCCATTATTCGCACCCTTCTTCAGGGCAGCACCCGCTACGCACACCTAAAGGCGGCTGTGCCCGACATCACTGATCGCATGCTGTCGGAACGCCTGCGTTTTCTGGAGACGGAAGGAGTGGTCACGCGGAGGGTGTTGCCGGCGAGCCCCGTAAGGGTGGAGTACGAGCTCACCGAGAAGGGGCACTCTCTCGAACGTGCGCTGAACGAGATTGGCGCCTGGGCCGAACGCTGGATCCCGGGAGATCTCGAGCCAGCGGAGCAGGCTTCCGCGCCTCACGAACCGGTCAGATCCGGAATTCCGGCGGGCGCCCGCGGCCCCCGCATTCGAGCGCGGTAGACCGGCCAAAGGGATTCGGGCGGCGTCAGCCGCCCGAATCAGACTTGTACTGCCGGTGCAGGTGAAGGGGGTTCGACACCTTTCGCATTCTCAGATTCAGGACCTCGACGAAGAGCGAGAACGCCATCGCGAAGTAGATGTAGCCCTTCTGGATGTGCTGCCCGAATCCTTCGACGATGAGCGTCGTTCCGATCAGCAACAGAAACGCGAGGGCGAGCATCTTCACCGTCGGATGACGGTCCACGAAGCTGGCGATCGTGCCAGAGGCCACGAGCATCACCACCAATGCCAGAATCACGGCCGTGATCATGATCTCGATCCGGTCGACCATGCCGACCGCGGTGATGACGGAGTCGAGCGAGAACACGATGTCGAGCAGCAGGATCTGGACGATCACGCCCCAGAAGGATGGATAGACCCTGGTAGTCGATTCACCATTCTCTCCCTCCAGTCGCCCGTGCATCTCGTGGGTGCTCTTGGCGATGAGAAATAAACCGCCAACTATCAGAATCAGGTCGCGCCCGGAGAAGCCATGGCCAAACACGGAAAAGAGCGGTGACGTCAGCCTGATCATCCAGGCGAGCGACAGCAGCAAAAGAATCCGTGTGATCAGCGCGAGCGCGAGTCCCAGGGTCCGCGCTCTCTTCTGCTGATCGGCGGGCAGCTTGGCCGCGAGAATGGCGATGAAGACGACGTTGTCGACGCCGAGTACGATTTCGAGGGCGAGCAGCGTGCCGAGTGCGAGCCACGCATGGGGGTCTGTAAAAAGATCCATTATTGGTTGCTAGAGATTTTTTCGCAGGTGCCAACATTGCCGGATCAGCGTGCACTCCAACCGCGGTCGCGTATAGTGTAACCGCAAATCGTCGTCACGAGTATGGTCCCCGACTAACGGGACACGCCTGAAGAAGCGACAAGCGTGCCGTTCACAGCGACCTTCGAGCAGGGCCATTTCGCAGGGATGAAACTAAGTTATTAGTTATTCGTAGGGAGCTGAGATTGGCCGCCGGCCGTGATTGATGTCGATCCCGGACTTCCCGGCAACCCTCGCACTCACACTGAGGCTCTCATGCGAATCTCCACTCGACTGCTTGTGCTCCCCTTTCTCGTCGGCTTGCCCGCGCGGCCAGCACTCAACGCGCAGGCTGCGCCCACGCGCGCCGCGGCCGGCAGCATCTCCGCAAGCGTCCGCTGGAACCGGCTCGTCCCTGGCTTCATCGATGAGGCCACCGCAAGACGGCGAGCGGCCCGAAGCGCCGCGGCAGGTGACTCCGCTGCATTGCGCCGAATCGCACAGACACCTCCGCCGATTCTCTTCCGCGTGTACACCCTGCTCAGCGTCGCCCAGTACGCGGCCACCAGCTCCACGCGAGGCAACCGCTCCGTCTCCGCCGACGTAGCCGTCGCCGCCGCATCGGCCGCCGTGCTCAAGGAGATGTTCAGCGACTCCGCGGTGCGCTCATCGATCACCCGGGAACTCGATCTGGACCTCGAGCAGGCACGAACCGGATCGCGCGGAGCGGAACGGGCCATGGCCGGCTGGCGGGTAGGACATGACGTTGCCCGGCGCGTGATCGCATGGGCACCGCCTATCGACATGGCCTCTGCCTGGAAAGGCACCATTCCGGCGGCGCCCGGGATGTGGCGCACTGCTCCGGGCCTTCCCCCCATGGGGACGTTCCTCGCAAAATCCCGCCCCTGGATCCTCGACTCGGCGAGCCAGTTTCGCCCCACACCGCCGCCTGTCTACGACTCGCCGGAATTCCGCGCGGCTCTCGAAGAGGTGCGCCAGGCCGCTCGAGACCGGACCCCGGAGCAGACGAAGGTGGCGCAGAGGTGGGCGATCGCAGACCCGTGGGCGGCGTGGAACGAGGTCGCATCTAATGCGCTACGCCGGCATCGCGTGCCAGACGCCGACGCCGCCCGCATACTGGCGGTGCTGAACGTCGCCGCTTCGGACGCTGTCATCGCGTGCTTCGACGCCAAGTATCACTACTGGACGATCCGCCCGTCGCAGGCCGACACGACCTTCGCGTTGGCGGACAGCGTCGGCTTGCCGAATTTTCCGTCATTCCCCTCGGGCCACGCCTGCAGCGGTGGTGCATTCGACGCAGTGCTCGGGCACTACCTACCACAGGAGCGTGCAGAGTTCACCCGGATCGCTGAGGAGCAGGCGATGTCCCGGCTGTACGGAGGAATTCACTATCGCTTCGACAACGACGTTGGGCTGACGCTTGGACG
>JBDSRC010000171.1:0-3696 GCA_039929505.1 Gemmatimonadaceae bacterium | reverse complement strand
CGCACCGGATAGGTCGCCTTCGGCAGGAAGGCCCGATATCGATCGACGAATGCGGTCGTCAGCGGCGAAAGCGCCGACGCCCATTTGGCGGCCGCGGGAGACTGGTGGCGTGAAAGCTCCGCACCGAGCATGAGGAGCCACGCCCATCCATACGGTCGCTCGAACGTGCGGCGGAGCGGAGGCTCGAGATACTCGACTTCGCTCGCGACCTTTTGAGCCGTGAGCTGCGAATCGAACAACTCGATGATCTGCGGGCCCTCGACAAGCGTGGGGAACCGGCGCAGCAGTGTCGCCAGCAGCCAGTAACCGTGCACGCACGAGTGCCAGTCAAAGCTTCCGAAGAAAACCGGGTGCAGCTCGCGCGGAGATTTCAAATCACCAGCATCTACGAGCACGTGATCGAGCTTGTGCGGATATTCGCGTGTGATGTGACTGAGCGCGACACCGGCAAATCTGGACGCGAGCTCCTCGGTGAGTACCGCGCCCGGACTCATCACCGGAATACGAAGAAATTCATCAATACGATGTTGCAGCCGAGCAGGAGCAGCGCGGTCGGAATCTGAACCTTGATGACAGCGTTCTCATCGGGCAGCTCCAGGAGCGCCGTCGGAACGATGTTGAAGTTGGCGGCCATCGGAGTCATGAGGGTGCCGCAGAATCCGGAGAGCATTCCAATCGCCGACATGATGGTTGGATCGCCGCCGAAGCGCTGCACTATCAGTGGCAGGCCAATTCCGGCGGTCATTACCGGGAACGCGGCAAACGCGTTTCCCATGATCATGGTGAACACCGCCATACCGATCGCATACGTCAGCACTGCCGCGAATGGTGTTCCGAGCGGAAGCCACCGCGTCGCCATTCCGCTCACCGCGGTCCCCACCCCGGCGAATGCGAACAACGCTCCGAGCGCAGCCAGCATCTGCGGGAGCACCGCCGCCCAGCCGATGGCGTCGAGCAGTCGTCGCGCTTCCTTGATCGGCGCGAACAGCGGTGGCTTTAGCATGGTCACGCCGAGCGCCAGCGCGACCAGAGTCGCGATTGCAAGCGAGATCACGGTGACCTGCCTCACGTCGACGATGGCGGTGCCGCCTATCTCGATCCTCTTGAGCGCAAAGGTTCCGAGGACCGTGAGGACCGGAATAGTGAGAGCCGGTATGAACAGCTTGTTGCCCCAGCGTTTCGCGCTGGCAGCTTCGTCTTCGCGGGTCTCCTGTCTCTTTCCCTGGCCGAGTCCGCGGATGCTCGCGACGAGGACCATGGCGATCACCAGAAACCCGCTCACCAGATCGGGCAGGTACGAGCCGGCGAGAAAAGTGATCGCGTAAATCCCCCAGAACGCGGTGTTGTTGGCGCGGCGCGGGTTGGTTGGGTCGCGGAAGTTCACGATCGCGACGCCCGCCGCCATCAGGCCGGTCAGCCAGTAGACATACTCCAGCGTTATCACGCCGTGTCCTTATCCGCTTGCGTTAGCTCAGCGCGCAGCGAGCGCTCGAGCAGCAGCAGGCGTGTACAGTGGATCGCGAAAGCACAGATTGCGGTTGGAATCGCCCACAGCGCGAGTTGCGCCGGCTCGACGTGAATTCCATTCTGATCGAGGAATCCCTTGATCAGAAGGATCGAGCCGATGGCGATGAAGATGTCCTCACCGAAGAACAGGGCGATGTTGTCGGCACCGGCCGCGTGTGCCCGGATGCGATGCCTGACCGTCAAGGGCACATCTCCGTACTGATTTTCCGATGCGGCTTCCGCCATTGGAGCGATCAGCGGCCTGACCATCTGCGCGTGACCGCCAAGCGACGTGAGGCCGAGGGCGGAGGTAATCTGCCGGATGGCGAAGTAGGCGAGCAAAACCCGGGAGGTCGTTACGGCACGAAATCCGCTAATCAGGGTGCGGGCGCGCTCTCTGAGACCCGCGTGCTCGAGCAATCCAATCACCGGCAGCACCAGCCAGACGATCCCTACGTAGCGACTCGTGATGAACGCTTTCCCGAACGCCGCCACGACTTCTAGAAAATCGAGCCCGCTTGCGATCCCCGTCGCCAGTCCAGCGACAGTGACGACGAGGAGTGGATTTATCCGCAGCACGAAGCCGACGACGACTACGGCGACACCTATTAGTGGTAGCACAGGCTCCGGTTAGTGAGCGGGAACGATCACCGGCTGTTTGATTGGCCGAAACTTCGGAACCCGGCGAACATCCTACAAGATCTCAGGGGGAAATCAGATGCGGACGTGGCTGCGAAACAACGGACTTTCCATTGCGATGTTCCTTCTGTTTGCGGTCTCTTTCGTCGGTCAGGTCGTCGCGGGGCACAGCGTTCACAACACCGACCGGACACAGCATGGCCAGCCGGCCATCCATCTCGGTGAGTACCTCACCTCCGGACACTTCGTTGAGTCCGTGTTCGAGAACTGGGAATCGGAATTCCTGCAGATGGCCGCGTTCGTTTTTCTTACCGCTTATCTCTATCAGAAGGGTTCGCCCGAATCGCGGAAGCTCGAAGGGGAGCCCGACCTGGACAAAGATCCGCGACATTCAAAGAGGAAGGACTCTCCCGCTCCGGTTCATCGGGGAGAGTTGCTCCTTGCGCTGTATTCTCATTCGCTGTCGCTCGTGCTCTTTCTTCTCTTTGCCTTTTCCTTTCTGTTGCATGCCGCCGGTGGCGCGCGCGAATACCGTCAGGAGCAGCTCGAGCACGGATCCAGCTCTTCGATTTCTCTGTTTGGGTACATAGGGACCTCCCGCTTCTGGTTCGAGTCGTTTCAGAACTGGCAGAGCGAATTTCTTTCCGTCGGCGTCCTCGTCGTACTGTCGGTTTTTCTGCGCGAGCGCCACTCACCTGAGTCGAAGCCAGTCGCTGACCCCCACCACGAGACCGGCAGGTAGATATGAAGCGAGCCATTCCGCTCCAACTCACGGCGCTGACCCTGTGCGCCTTCATCATCTCCTGCGGTCGCTCCGATGAATCCGGGTCGGATTCGTCGGTTGCAGGCGCGGTGAGCGCGACTCCTTTAGCGAGCGAATCGACCGCGGTCACTCCCGCCGGCAGCACCTCATCTCCGTGTCCCCGCACTGGCCGCTGGGCGAGGTGCAGTCTCGAGAAGCGGCTCGAACAATCGGGGTTTGTCCTTCGCAAGCCAGACGGAGAAATTCCACGACGGCTCGGCTTTTCCGTCCCGCCGTTGGTCTACTCCCTGGGCCGGGCGAGGCTTGAGGTGTTCATCTATCCCGACGAGGCGGCGCTGGGTCGCGATCTCGCGCAGATGGACACAACAGTCGGCGCGCCGCGCGGAAAAACGAACGATTGGGAGATTCCTCCACGATTCATGCGCTCGGCAAATCTCGCCGCGGTATTTCTCACCCGGAATGAGCAGCAAGCGGAGCGGGTGACTCTCGCGATTACCGCAGGACCGCCACAGAAATAGCTGCGTAAACAATTGCCCAGCCGAACCGTTACCTGGGCTGCCCTAGCGGGATTCTGTCCCTGTCCCAATGTTGAGAACAGCCGGCGGAGCAATCCGCTCGGCACGAGCTCTCATCTGCAGGAAGGAATCATGAATCGTGTTTCTGTCATTGTCGTTGCAGCCGTGTCCACGCTCGTACTTTCCGCGGCTGCATGGAGGTCCGAGCGACCTCTCAGCGCCCACGAGGCGCACGTTCGCGGCGAGGTCGTGCGCCTGCGAGCTCATTTCGAT
>JBDSRC010000170.1:0-3551 GCA_039929505.1 Gemmatimonadaceae bacterium | reverse complement strand
ACCCGGACGGTCACACCCTTCGGCGATCTGGCCACCGACATTTCTTTTTTCCTCCAGCGTGTGTCGGGACCCCCGTTTGATTACGTGTACGGCGCCGGGTCGGCTTCAGGCTCGGGCGACCTCAACGCGGACGGACGCCAGGGCAATGACCTGATCTATGTTCCGAGAGACGCCCGCGACCCCGCGGAGATACGGTTCAACCCGAGCGGAACGATCACCGCCGCTCAACAGGCCGATGCGTTCGAGCGCTACATCACCAGCTCGAAGTGCCTCAGCGCCCACAGGGGTGAAATCCTGGGTCGGAACGTCTGCAGGAACCCGACGCAGACTACGATCGATCTCTCGCTTCGCCAAAATCTCCCGCTCTTCGGACGCCAGCGCGCGTCGGTGCAGCTCGACTTCTTTAACGTCGGCAACGCCATCAATGCGGATTTTGGCAAAATCCGTAGCGCGGGCGGTTTCAACAACGTCAACATCCTGAGCCACGTCGGACAGACTGCCATCGATCCGAAGATCGCCGACCCGATTTTTACCTTCAATGTGAATCAGAGAGAATTCACCACCGGGGACGTGGCGACGAATTACTGGCGGGCGCAAATGTCGTTCAGGTACAGCTTCTAGGAAGCACACCAGGTTGGAACGGGGGTGAGTGGCCTTGCCGCTCACCCCCGTTTTTTTTTCTCCTTTTTTTTTGACTTCCACTGAAGCAATGTTTCAGAGGCTGGCTGTCACCTCGGAGCTGTAAACGCAAAACGCAAAACGGTCAGTTGGGCGGCCGGCGGCGCACGGAATTCCTCAAAAGACGCTGACGTTGATGTACCGCTTCGGATTCCTCTTCACGTCGGCGATCAGCGAATCCATCCTCGCGAGCAGCCCGCGCACATCGTTGTAGACGCCGGGATCGTTGAGCAGCTTTGCCGCGCTGCCGCTGCCGCTGTCGACCTTCGCGAGAATGAGATCGAGCTTCGCCGAGGTCTCCTTCAGGTCAGCGCTCATCGCCGCCATGTTCGCGCTCGCGGTCTGAATATTCGTGATCGTCGAATCGACCTTGACCGGATCGACCGCGCTCGCCGCCCGCCGGAGCGATGTCATCGTCGCGCTCAGCTGCCGCGACTGCTCGGCCGCGATCGACGAGAAATCGGCGATCAGCCGATTGGTACCGGCAATCGCCTGACGCATGTCCCTCAATCCCCCGGCCGCGACCAGCTCCTGCTGGAGTGCGGTCGTCACCGTGTTGACCGACCGTGCGATCGAATCGGCCTTTGCCGTGATTTGCGCGATTCCCGGCGTTGTCGGCCCAACCGGTACAGTGTCGCCCTCGTTGTGCGAAACCGGATTCGGCCGCTCGGGCGTCAGCGCCACCGCCATGTCGCCGAAGATCCCATTCGGCACGACCGTAGCCTTGCTCCCGATCGGGACCTTGTAATCATCGGTGATCCTGAGCGTCGTGATCAGGATTCCGTTCTGCCTGAGCTCGACACCGTCCACGTATCCGACGGTCACGCCGACAAGCCACACCGGCTGTCCCTGCTTGAGGCCCGCTCCCCAGGGGAACCTGGCGTACAAAGGATATCCCTTGGAGAGGCCGCCACGCGCCAGCCACAGCGAGCCGACAATCGCGATGATGATGGTCCCGATCAACAGCAGGCCAACGAGGACTTCGTCTCTTTTCTTCATTGTCTGCTTGTCCCGATCTGGAAGTGCGTGCGCAGCTTCATGATTGTCAACGTGTCCCGATCTGGAAGTGCGTGCGGAGCTTCATGCTTGAAGGTATGGGGCGAGGAGAAGCGCGGTCAGCGCGTCGAGCACCAGTATCGCGACGGACGTGACGACAACCGCCTGCGCCGTGCTGCGTCCGACACCTTCCGCGCCCACGTCCGCGGTGTAGCCCTCGTAGGTGCAGAAGAACGCGATCGCTCCGCCAAACAAAACGGCTTTGATCACGCTGTAGACAATCTGAAACGGAGTGAACGACAGTCTCAAGCCTTCCGAAAACGAGGCGGCCGTCACGTCAGTAGCCGTAACCGCGGTCAGGAATGCCGTTCCGACGCCGACTGCATCGGCGATGATTGTGAGGGCGGGAACCATGATGAGCGCCGCGATGAGGCGTGGGACGACCAGGTACGCGATCGGATCGTAGGCGAGAGTCTCGAGCGCATCTATCTGCTCAGTCACCCGCATGGTTCCGATCTCGGCGGTGATCCTCGCGCCGACCCGTCCGGTCAGCACGAGTCCGGTGAGCAGAGGGCCGAGCTCGAGAATGATGGACTGCCGCGAGATCAACCCGACAACCGACAGCTGCACTCCCCCAAAGAGCTGGTACCGCGTCTGGAACGCGGTCACCGCACCAATGAACGCGGCAACGATGATGGCCAGGGGCAGGGAATCGACGCCGATGTTCCGCATCTGGCGGAACGTTTCGGGGCCATACGTGCGGGGATCTTTGAACGCCCGACCGATGTCGCGCGCGAAGTAGCCACGCGCCCCGACACGTCGGAAAATGACGAGCGGATCACGGATCAAGTTCGCACACGCGTGAATAGAAAGAGTCCCACTACCCCGAATATGATGCTCGGAACCCACGCTGCCAGGTCGGCGGGGATTATTCCCTTGCCGCCAATCCCTTTCGTAAGCTGAATCAGCATCAGGAAGATGACTGTCGTCGCCAGGCTCAGTCCGACGCCGTAGGCGGCCCCACCGCGTTGTGTGCTCGTCGCCAGCGGAGCGCCGAACAAGAGAATCACGATCGACGTGATCGGAATCGCGAGCTTCAGCATTCGCTCCACCCGCAGCTCATTCACCTGTGCTCCCGACCGTTCCATCGACGTGATGAACCGTCCGAGCTCCCGGAATCCCATGTCCGACGGCGCCTTCTGCGACAAGGTCAGCTGCTTCGGCGCCTCCGTAAACCTGCGATCGATGAGTGAATCGAAGGTGAAGGTGATGTTCGATAGCGTGTCGGGAATAACGTGCATGGCGCCTTTGGCGATCAGCCAGCCGCTGTTCGGCTTGTACCTCGCTCCGCTCGCTGAGACCACGTACGAGGGGTAGTCCGGTCCGTTGCCCTTCCGCTCAATCACCAATCCCTCCACCCCCTGCTCGAGGACGTGAAGGCCGCCGATCTTGTACACCCGCCCTCCATCGGCCGCGTAGGCGAAGTTGTAGCGATCGTTTCGCATCGCGCTCGTTCTGCTCTGCAGCAGCTCGAGCCGCTTCTTGTTGGTGATCGGAGCGAGCTCCCCGAGTACGAGGCCGAGGATCGTGGCGATGACGGCACCGACGAATATCGGGGCGATCAGTCGATAGAAGCTGATGCCCGACGCCTTTGCCGCGGTGATCTCCGAATGGCGGGTCAGCGACCCGATCGCGAAGACGGTGGCGAAGAGCACCGCGGCCGGCAGCACCATGAACATCGAGTCGGGGAGCCAGTACAGATAGCTGAGCGCGATGCGCCCAGGGCTCAGGTTCTGACTGAGGTACTTGTCGAGATTGTCGGTGAGGTCGATGACGTTGACCAGGATCGGCAGCCCCAGTGCCGTCGGCACGAAAAT
>JBDSRC010000169.1:0-8939 GCA_039929505.1 Gemmatimonadaceae bacterium | reverse complement strand
CTGCTCCACAGATACAGTCAGATTGTTTTCGAGACCGTTGCGCAATCCGCCGCGTGCAACCGGCTGCATCTGGTCGAACAACGGTGCGCAAAGTGGCTGCTCATGTCACACGACCGCGTGGCCCGGCCGACGTTCGATCTCACCCAGGAATTTCTCTCACAGATGCTCGGAGTCCGGCGTGCCGGCGTCACCGTGGCGATCGGAATGCTGCAGCGGCAAGGACTGCTGGCACACAGCCGGGGATCCATCACGATCGTGAATCGAAAGGGATTGGAGTCGGCCGCGTGCGAGTGTTACGGTGTGATCAGACGATGCGAAGCAAAAATTCTGGTCTGACTCTGAATCGCTGACATAAAAGAAAGCCCGACCACGCAGGTGGCCGGGCTTTTTTCATTCTGCCCGTACGATCAGCCGCGCTTGAACAGCGATCCCAGCACTCCGCCCGTCACGCCCTTGCCGCGATTGACGAGGCGAAGCTGCTCCAGCTCGCCCGCGTCGAGCCAGACCCCCTTGCACTTGGGGCACGAGTCGATCTTCACGTGCTCGGATTCCGTCTCCACCAGCGTGGTGCCGTCGCGGGGGCAGGCGAGCTGCTGCTTCTGCTCCGGCGTTTTCCGGTCGGCATCCAGCCGCGCGCGCATTTCCTTGATGAGATCGGCGTTCTGGCGCGCGAAGTACTCGTCTTCGTTCCTGCTTGGCTTCTCGTCCATTGGCATCGGTTTCGTGGTGAGTGTCCCGACTCAAATATACCACGCACGAACGGTCTCGAACGACCTTCGCGCCGACACTTGCCAGTAGCTCGGCGGACAGGTTATGACATAGGACAATGGATCAGTTCGTCACGATCGTCGCGCTCGTAGGCCTCGTCATCGTGGTCGCGTCGCTGCTTTCCGGGGCAATCGAGCGCACCGCCATTCCGCTCGTCGCGGTATTTCTCGCGCTCGGCGCCGCACTCGGACCCTGGGGCTTCGGCCTCATCGACATTGGCTTCGCATCACCCGAGCTCCGCACCCTCGCTACTCTCGCGCTCACGCTGGTGCTGTTCAGCGACGCGGTTACACTCGACACCAACGAAGTTCGCGCGCGCAAGCGACTGGCCTGGCGAGTTCTTGGCCCGGGCACGCTCGTTCCCGCTGCGCTCATTGCAGTCGCCGCGCGATACCTGCTCGACGTTCCCACGGCCGCCGCGGCGATTCTCGGGGCTGCACTCGCATCGACGGATCCGGTTCTCCTCCGCACGATGCTGCGCTCGCCCGCCCTTCCCCCCGGACCGCGCATAGCGCTCCGCCTCGAGTCGGGAATGAACGACGTGGTCCTGCTTCCCGTCGTCGTCATCAGCATGCTCGTCCTGCTTGGCTCGTCGCCGGGCGGTGACGGGCTCCCATCTCGCGAGCTGGGCCGCCATCTGATGGGATTGTTTCTGCTCGGACCCGCGCTCGGCGCCACCGTTGGCTACGTGGGGATCGTGCTACTCGGAAACATTCGCGATCGCGTCGGAGTGCGCCGCGACTACGAATCCATGTACGCGCTCGGGCTCGCCTTCACAGGGTACGCGGCGGCGGAAGCAGTCGGAGGAAGCGGTTTTCTCGCTGCGTTCGCTGCCGGATTCATGGTAGCCTCGCAGGACGTCGAGCTGTGCGATTGCTTTCTCGAGTACGGCGAAGCGACCGCCGAGATGCTGCTGTTGTTGACCTTCGTCGCTCTTGGAACATCGCTGATCTGGTCCGGACTCACCGTGATCAGCGTCCGCACCCTCGCATTCGCGGCGTTTGCGCTCGTCATCCGCACGGTGGTGCTGTACCCGATGCTGGCGAACGTCGGGCTCAGCGAGCGCGAGCGAAAGCTGGTCGCGCTGTTCGGACCCCGGGGGCTGAGCACGCTCCTGTTCATGCTGCTCCCTGTATTTGCCGGCGTCCCGGGATCAGAAGTGCTCTTCACCATCGCGTGTCTCGTCACGCTCTTGTCGGTGGCAATTCACGGCGGCGGCATGGCAGTCTTCCTCCGCGCGAATACACCGCCGGGAACGCGGGTGGCCGCCGCGGCGGGCGGCTCCCGGCCTCCGGCGACCCGAGTCACGGAGCGAACCGCGCATGTAGCAGCAGGGGATTCAGTGCCGGAGAAAATCACACTTGATGAAGTGCGCGAAATGCCGGGCCGCGGAGAGCCGGTGGTCATGGTCGACTCACGAACGGACAAGAGCTACCGCAACGATCCGGGAAATCCGGCCGGCGCAGTTAGAATACCGCCCGACAATCCCGTCAGAGCCGCAAAGGAGAAGCAGCTCTCGCAGCACGCGACCCTGGTGGTCTACTGTGCCTGACACGATGAGGCGACAAGCACCCGTGTGGTGCGAGAGCTGAGAAAGGCGGGTTGGCCGAAGGCGCGAGCGCTCGTCGGAGGGTGGACCGTTTTGAAGGAGTCGCCCCTCACTCCGCCCAAGAACGATTCTTGACGTTAACGTCGGGCGCGGGCACGGAGGCCTTCGAGACCCGCGCCGCTTCGGCGTTCCCACAAACCGCTTACGGACAATTCAATGAGACTGATCGCAGTGCTCTTTCTTGCAGCCGCAGTCGGCTGCGCGGTGCCACCTCCCGCTACGACTCCACAGCCTTCAGTCTCTGCGATGGGGTCTCCACCGCCCGCTGAGCGGCTCGCCCGCTACACAACCGTCCGGCTCGTCGCCGACGAATCGGGCTTGAGCGCCAAGGAGCGGCAGATGCTTCCCCTCCTGATCGACGCCGCGCGGACGATGAATCAGCCGTTCTGGGCCGAGGCATACGGAAATGGCGACTCACTCCTTCGGGTGATATCCGATCCCGTCACGAGAAGGCTGGTCGAGGTGAACTACGGTCCGTGGGACCGGCTCGACGACAACGCGCCTTTCGTCGCTGGGTTCGGGCCCAAGCCACCCGGTGCCGGATACTATCCCGTCGACATGACGAAGGCCGAGTTCGAGGAAGCGCTCAAGGCCGGCGGCGCCCGGGCGGATTCGCTGAAGAGTCTCTACACGCTGGTTCGTCGCGACGCATTGCGAAAGCTTTACGCGGTTCCATTTCACCACGCCTTTGCCGCAAGTCATCAGCTTGCCGCGTCGAAGCTGCGCGAGGCGGCGGCTCTGGCTGACGACGTGGGTCTCGCTCACTACCTGCGCACGCGGGCGGATGCACTGCTCACCGATCACTACCAGCCCAGCGATGTGGCCTGGATGGACATGAAGAACAACACACTCGACATCGTGATCGGGCCGATCGAGACCTACGAGGACGCTCTGTACGGTTACAAGGCCACGCACGAGGCGTTCGTGCTGGTGAAGGACAAGGAGTGGAGCCAGCGCCTCTCGAGGTACGTCGCACTCCTTCCGTCACTGCAGCGCGGAATCCCGGTCGCGGAGCAGTACAGGAGTGAGACGCCGGCGGGCGGGTCGGATCTCAACGCGTACGACGTGGTCTATGTCGCGGGCGATGCGAACGCGGGATCGAAGACGATCGCCATCAATCTTCCCAACGACGAGGAAGTGCAGCTCAGGAAGGGAACGCGGCGGCTGCAGCTCAAGAACGCAATGCGCGCCAAGTTCGACAAGATCCTGGTGCCCATCGCCAACGAGCTGATCGTAGCCGATCAGCTCCCGAACATCACCTTCGATGCCTTTTTCGGGAATGTGATGTTCCACGAGGTCGCGCACGGACTCGGGATCAAGAACACCATCAACGGGAAAGGTCTGGTGCGCCCCGCGCTAAAGGAGCGCGCCTCTGCGCTGGAGGAAGGCAAGGCCGACATCCTCGGGCTCTACATGATCCGCCAGCTGCATTCGCAGGGCGAGATGGGTGGTCAGAGGCTCGAGGACAATTACGTGACTTTTCTCGCCAGCCTGTTCCGCTCGATTCGCTTCGGCGCAGCAAGCTCACACGGTCGCGCGAACGTCGTCGCATTCAACTTTCTCCAGCAGCGCGGCGCGTTCACGCGTGACGCGAGCGGAAAGTACCGGGTGGACATGGCGAAGATGCGAGAGGGTGCCGATGCGCTTTCACAGAGAATTCTCACCCTTCAGGGCGACGGCGACTACGAGGGAGCCGGCCGGATGTACGAGGAATTCGGAAAGATCGGGCCCGTCCTTGCCGGCGATCTTGCCCGGCTCGGCGCCAAAGCAATTCCGGTCGATATCGTTTACGAGCAGACCAGGTAGGCTCCCTTCGAGAGGCTCGACCTGTTAGAATCCGGGTCTCCCCCGCTCGTAAGGGGAGTAGTTGTTTCGGGGCGTAGCGTAGCCCGGTAGCGCGCCTGCTTCGGGAGCAGGAGGTCGCTGGTTCAAATCCAGTCGCCCCGACTAGGTGAGTGTCAGCCCCATCGTGATTTGTGCGATGGGGCTTTTCTTTCGTAGCGCCGATGCTGTTCTCGAGAATTTCTGCGTCAGGGGACCCTCCGGGCGATGACTCCCGGAGAGCTTTCGTTGAGAGGCGCTTCGGGTAACGCGCTGGCTACCTGAGCTTCGACCTCCCGCCCGCTGATTCCGGCGCAATGGCGAATTCGCGGCGCCGCTGCCGGCTCAACAACGTCCCGAGATCGTACGAAGCCTTGACGTAGTAGTAGGCGCCGTTCACGCCCCACGTCGACGAGCTCGCGTCGTAGAGATAAATCCCGCGCGTCTGGTTGGGCGTGATCGCGGTATCGGGATACTGATCCGTGATGTTGTTTCCCCCGACGGTTAAGCCGAGCCGGTCGAAGAACTTTACAGATAGCGCGAGATCAGTCACCCACTTGGCGCCGAATGTCTGATCCTGGGCCCCGGTAACCGCCGGCGCAAACTCGGTGACTTTTCCGAACCGCTGGGTGTGGGCATTGAAGGAAAGCGCCCGCCACGAATAGTTCGCGGTGAGGCTGGTGGTGTTGCGCGGCTGGCCAACCTCGAACAGCGCGCGCTGAACGCGGTCGAACAATGCGGTGCTCACCGCCGCCAGCTGGGGAGGCGTCGCGGCGACACGAGTGACCTTGGTCTTGTTCTGGTTATGTCCGGCCGTGAATCGCAGCAGCCCCCGCTGCCCCATGTTGAGGCCGTACTGCATGACCACGTCGATGCCATTGGTGCGGGTGTCGATGGCGTTGGTGAAATAACGCGCGCCGCTCACTCCCATGATGCCGTTGTTCTCGAGCAGCGTCCGGACCGATGGATCGATGAAATTCCCGGACAGCACGATCCGGTTATCGATATTCACGCGATAGTAATCCGCGGTGAGCGAAAGATTCGCGAATGGCCGCGCCGCAATGCCGGCGCTGAAGTTCACCGATTCCTCGGCCTCGAGCTCCCTCGCCCCCAACAGCGTGGCTCCCGGACTTCCGACGGCAAACGTGCGGATCTCGAACGGCGTATTCACGCCCCCGACATTGATGAAGTTCGTCGACACGGCCGAGAAGAAGGACTGCGAGAGCGACGGAGCCCGAAACCCTGTCTGCGCCGCCCCGCGGATCGAGAATCCGGAGATCGGCTCGTAACGAGTGGCGATCTTGCCGTCGACGGTGGAGCCGAAATCGCTGTAGTTCTCCGCGCGCCCGGCGACCGCGACGAGAAGCTGGGGGAGCAGATTGGCTTCGACGTCGACATATCCTCCGACGTTGGTCCTCGACCTGTCGGCTTCGTCAACCGGACGGAAGCCGGGAAATACCTGCGCGAAGGGCGCGGCCGGCTGCCCGGCGCTGGGTCCATCCAATATTCGCACCGTCCCTTCCTGATAAGAGGCGGGGTCGCCGCGCTCCAGCTTGTAGTTGTCGCGTCGCGTCTCAAACCCGAACGCCACGCTCGTCGGAAAAAATCCCAGACGGTCGAAGGCGCGAACGAGATCGAGGTTGGTCGTGATCTGATTGAACCGCTGCGCTCCAGCGTAAAACGAAGTCGGACTGGCGGTGCCGAGCGATGTGTTGACGCTGCTGTCGACGGAAAACTCGAACGAGTTGGTGCCGTAGATCCCGCTCAGGTCCCACGACCAGCCGCGGACGCTCCCCTTCACGCCGACTGCGCCGGAGCCGTCGAAGATGTCGCTGGCGATGAGGGGGAGAAACCCGTTCCCATAGATGTCGCGCACGGTGCGGTTGTCCAGCGAGCGGCGCCAGAACCCTGCGGCAACGCCCTCGCGGCTGCTTATTCCGCCGAAACCGTACAACGACAACCCGTTGGCGAAAGGAAGTGCAGCACTGACGAAGCCGAGGCGGTCCTGGGTTTCGGCGTCCCCCTGCCAGCTCTGAATGTGCCGCGGATTCGAGCAGCGCGGGTCGGGCGGGGTGACCACGAGACACTGGTTGCTGACGTCGGCGCGCGCGCGGTTGGTGCGGTCCCTGTCCCTCAGCTCGGCGCTGACATGGACGTACCCGGTTTCGCGCAGCGCCATGCCGAAATTTCCATCGAGCTGAAACACGCGGCCGTCGCGGAAGTCTCGCTTGCCAAACGAGACCTGGTTGCTGGCGTCGGTGGTGGATCCGTAGGTGTTGGAGAATCGCTGGCCGATCGTCGTCGACACCGACGCTTCCGGCGCCGACTTGAGAATGATGTTCATCACGCCCGCTATCGCATCGGAGCCGTATTGTGCGGCGGCGCCGTCACGCAGAACTTCGATACGATCGATGGCGTTCGCCGGTATCGCGTTGAAGTCGACGCTGGTGGAACCACGGCCGACTGACTGATTGACATGGACGAGCGCGGTGTTGTGCCGGCGCTTGCCGTTGACCAGAACGAGAACCTGGTCGGGACCAAGTCCGCGGAGAGTGCCTGGTCGGACGTGATCGGTGCCGTCGTTGACGGAAGGCCGGGGGAAATTGAACGACGGCGCCAGCATCTGGATGATCTGGCTCGTCTCCGTCAGGCCGGTTCGCTGGATGTCTTCGGACGACAGCACGTCGATCGGAACCGGTGCGTCCACGACGGTTCGATCGGTGCGGCGTGAGCCCGTCACCACCACCTGGTCGATGGCGATTCCAGTGCGCTCGAGCGAAAAATTGCGCGAGACGGTTTCGCCGGCAGTCACGATGACCGTTTCCTGACCCAGGCCATACCCGATGAAGCTCGCGCGCAGCGTATGAGTACCGGCGGGAAGAACCAAGCGATAACTGCCGTCGGCACGGGTAGTCGCGCCGGTCTGCGCACCGACCGGGCGTACGGTCGCGGGCGAGATGGGTGCGCCCGTTTCGGTCTCAGTAACCCGGCCGGTGACCGTACCGGTAGCCTGAGACTGAATTGCGCCAGCGGGCAGGAGCAGTGCAAACGCTATCGCGGTCGCGCGCACAAGAACGATGGAACGCTTGTCGAACGGATGCAGGCCCATTTGTACCTCGGGTTAGATCTGTATGCGTACAAAGGTTACTCCCGGCGGTGACAGGTGCACGCCAGGCACCCCGAACATCGGCTGGCCACGCGAACGCGTCAATGGTTTTATTGGACGACGCCTTCGAAGTCTGAGCATGTAACCGGGTGAATCCGCGAGCCATATACGCAGCCATGCAAACGCGAGCGCAAACTCAGGAACCGCAGGCGAGCGCCAGGGGCCGGCGAACCGATAGGGCTGACCACGTCGCCGGCGGGTCGAGGGGAAAATCGGTACGGCAGAGCTATGGTTCAACCTGTACGGCCGAGCTGGCGCTAAACTATTGGTGCTAAACGAGTTATACGCGCCGAAAATCTGCCCCAGACCCTTCCATTTTGCCCGGAACTGGCTATATTAAATCAAGTAAACATGTGTCGGTCCAAGCCGTTGGGTGCGCCCGATCCTTCTCCCTAGGAGAAGCGATTGAACGCTTCCCCCCAAGCGCCGATTTCCTGCTCCAAGGAGGAAGTTGTGAACCGATTCAAGACCGCCTTGAATTCCCGGGTTGCCGGGAAAATCGCTGCCGGACTCACCGTGGTCGTCGCCGGAGTCTACACCGTTCCGCGCGTGACTTCGGAGACCGAGCACGTGAACAGGGTGCTCGACCAGGTTCTCATGGCCGCAGACACCACGTCGCCAGGCTGGGATCTGTCGAACATCAACCACGACCGTGTTGATGCGTGGGTCACCAAGTTCACGACCAGCCGCACGCTCAAGCCGCAGTTCGCCATCTGGCTCGACCGCAAGTCGAAGTACGAGCAGATGATCTCGGCCAAGCTGACCGAGCGCGACATGCCACAGGACCTGATCTATCTCGCGATGATCGAGTCCGGGTTCAATCCGACGGCCAAGTCGCCTGCCGCCGCCGGCGGGCTCTGGCAGTTCATCAGTGAAACCGGCCAGCGTTATGGCCTCACGGTCAACAAGCGCGTCGACGAGCGCAATCATCCGGACAAGGCAACGGATGCAGCTCTCTCGTACCTGTCGGACCTGCACGACCGCTTCGGCTCATGGTATCTCGCGGCCGCGGCGTACAACACGGGTGAGAACCGGGTCGGTCGCCTGATGCGCCAGGTCACCGGTAGCGAAAAGGGCACCGATGCGGACTACTACCGCATCTCCGGCCTGCTTCCGAGGGAAACGCGGGAATACGTGCCGATGATGATCGCGGCGGCCCGCATCGCTAAGGACCCCGTGAAGTACGGATTCGGCGAGGAGATGATCGCGCTCGGCGAGTGATCTCCGCGTAGGGAACCACTGGCAAGCTTGAACTGAAACACTCAGCACTCATTACTCGGATTCCCCATCAATGTCCTCGTACCTCGCGACCGCGCTCGTGCACCACGCGCCCGCCCACAATCGTGTACCTGACCTGTGCATCGCGAACGGCCTCCGGCGCAATGCGGGTAAGATCGCGATCGATCACCACCACATCTGCCACCATTCCTGACGCAAGCGAGCCTTTTTCCTTCTCCTCGAACGATGCAAACGCGCCCCCAACCGTGTACGCGCGAATGGCATCCTCGACCCCGATCTTCTGCTCGGGAATCCAGCCGCCCGGATTCCTGTCGTCCAGCGTTCGCCTCGTCACCG